>DTYS01000119.1 GCA_012961755.1 Candidatus Latescibacterota bacterium | reverse complement strand
CCTCAACGACCTTGGACTCAGGACCGAGAGGGCGTTCTACGATGGGACGCCGGTCCTCTCCCTGGAATCGGGCCTTCCGTTGGGGGCGTTCGAGATCGTAGCCTTCTCCCTCCCCTTCGAGGGCGACCTACCCAACCTCGTATCCGCTTTGAAGGAGAGCGGTATAGAGCCCCTCTCCTCACTCAGGGAGCGGCCCTTGGTGGTGGTAGGAGGTATGTGCGCCCTTCTCAACCCCGAGCCCATATCCCCCTTCGCCGAGGTCGTCGTCGTAGGGGAGGCCGAGGCAGTCCTGCCGAAGTTCGTAACCGTCCTGGGGGAGACCTGGGGGAGACCGAAGCACGAGCTTTTAGAGGCCCTCTCGGGCCTTCAGGGGGTCTACGTCCCCGGCATCTCGAAGGAGGTGAGCCGGGTCTGGGCGGAGGTAAGGGAGGTAGAACCGATCTCGCCCATAGTTCCGGCCAGAAGCGCCTTCGGGAGGATGGTGCTGGCGGAGGTCGGGAGGGGATGTGGGAGGGGGTGCAGGTTCTGCGCTGCCGGGTTCGTCTACAGGCCCGTCAGGATGAGGTCCGTGATGGAGATCTTGGACGCCCTGAACGGATATCCCACTCCTACGAAGAGGGTGGGGCTCGTGGGGGCGGCTGTCTCGGACCACCCGGAGCTCGAGGAGATATGCGCAAAGCTCGTGGAGAGGGGATGGAAGCTCGCTACATCGTCCTTCAGGGCGGACATGACTTCGTCCGACCTCGTGGAAGCTTTGGTGCGGGGAGGAGTCAGGACCCTCACCTTGGCCCCCGAGGTCGGGACGGAAAGGCTGAGGAGAGCCATAAGGAAGGGCCTCTCCGAGGAGGACCTCCTTAAGGCCTCGCGCACGGCGGGGAGGAAGGGTATAAAGAGGCTGAAGCTTTACGCTATGATAGGGCTTCCTTCCGAAGGAGAGGAAGATGTCAAGGCCCTGGCCGAACTCGTAAGGGAGATGGCCCTGGAGTTCAGGTCGGAGGGTGGGAAGGAGGTCGGCCTCACGGTCCAACCCTTCGTGCCCAAACCCGCCACTCCCTTCCAGTGGGCCCCCATGGCCGACGAAAGGACGTTGAAGCAGAGGGTACGGATCTTAAAGGAACATCTAAGCGGGGCATCCATCTGCAGGGTGGAGGTCAGGGGAGCGTTGCTTCAGGGCTCCGTTTCCCTCGGAGACAGGAGGGTTGGCATGGCGGTCTACCACCACGTCGTGGAGGGGCTGAGCTGGAGGGAGGCGTGGAGGAAGGTCGGATGGGATCCGACTTCGCTCCACCGGGAGAGGAAGGACCCGCTACCCTGGGACTTCGTGAGACATACCACCGATGTGGACTTCCTGAGGAGGGAGTGGGAAGAAACCTTTCGGGACGGAACTTGGGGTGGACACGCTCGTAGACCGGGTCTTTAAGCTCCTTAGGGACGTGGGTTCCTAGGTGTTCTAACTTAGCTTTAAAGGCTGACTTAGGGAGGAAAGATGAAGGAGAAAGTCAAGGTGCTCCTTTCCCATTGGACCGAACATAACGCGGAACATGCGAGAGAATTCCTCAAATGGGCGGAGAGGGTCCCTGAGATAGCCGAGGAGCTGAGGAGGGCCGCCCGGTATGTAGAGGAAGCCAGCAAGATGTTGGAAGTGGCGCTGAGGAAGTTAACGCAGGAGGAGATATGAGGGAAAGGTTGGAGGACGCCTTAAAGTATGGCAAGGCGGATTACGTGGAGGTTCGCCTCGAAGAGCTCGAGGCGACCACCGTGGCCTTCAAGGGGAAGGAGATAGACACCCTGTCGGCCTCGAAGGCTAAAGGAGGGATAGCGAGGGCCATGGTCAGGGGCGGATGGGGTATGGCGGTCTTCAACGACCTGAAGGAGCTCTCCGATGCTGTGAGGCGGGCCTGCGAGCTGGCCGGACTCGTCGGAAGCGAGGAGGCCAGTCTCGCCGAAGTGGAACCCGTCCAGGAGGTGACCAGGGCAGAGCTTCGTGGCAGGGACTTCAGGGGAGTGCCTCTGGACGAGAAGGTTAGGACCGCCAAGGAGTACAACGATATAATGCTCGGGCACCACCCCAAGATCGAGACGACCGAGACCAGGTACTGGGATTCCTTCAGGAGGGTATGGTACATAAATTCGGAAGGGACCTACATAGAGGACGAAAGGCCCGATATAAGCATATACATGACCGCGATAGCGAGGGAGGGGGACAAAGTTCAGAAGGTGACCGAAAGGGCCATCTCCCACGGCGGGTTCGAGACCGTGGAGGGGCTTCAGGAAAGGGCTGAGAGGGCCGCAAGGAGGTCGGTGGAGCTCCTTTCGGCCCCTCCGGTCCGCGGCGGCGTGTACACGGTCGTCCTGGACCCACGCCTCGCCGGTGTATTCGCGCACGAGGCCTTCGGGCACCTGAGCGAGGCAGACTTCGTGTACGAGAACCCAAGGCTCAAGGAGCTGCTGGTCCTGGGAAGGAGGTTCGGGGTCGAGGAGGTGTCGATAGTAGACGACGGGACCATACCAGGGCTCTACGGGACCATAAAATACGACGACGAGGGGGTCCCGGCCAGGAAGACTTACCTCCTTAGGGAGGGGGTGCTGGTGGGAAGGTTGCACAACAGAGAGACATCCGCCAAGATGGGGGAACCCCTCACGGGGAACGCGAGGGCTCAAGGGTATTCCAGTGAACCTATAGTCAGGATGACCAACACCTACATAGAGCCGGGGGAGGTCCGGTTTGAGGACATGCTCTCCGGGATAAAGCTTGGGGTGTACGCTATCGACATGGTGGGCGGGCAGACCATGATGGAGATGTTCACGTTCAGTGCAGGATGGGGTTACATGATAAGGGACGGAAGGATCGAGGAGCTGGTAAGGGATGTGGTCCTAACCGGCAACCTCTTCGAGACCCTGAAGAACGTAGAAGCGGTAGGTGACGACCTTAGGTGGGACCACGGCCACTGCGGGAAGGGCGGACAGACCGCCCCGGTGAGCACGGGTAGTCCACACATAAGGATAAGGAACGTAGTCGTGGGAGGGAGAAGATGAAGCTGAGGGACATAGCACACATGGTCTTAGAGAAAGTGTCCAGTAAGGTACAGTCCGCCCAGGTCGTGGCCTCCTGGGAGGAGAGCACTCCCGTAAGTTTCGAAGCCGACAAGCTTAAGGCGATAAAGACGTCCAGGACCGTGAGCATTGGGCTGAAGGTGATAGTGGAGGGAAGGCTCGGGGAATCGCACGTGACGGACCCGGAGGACGTAGATGCCCTTGTGGAGAAGGCACTGGAAGCCACCAAGTTCGGGAGGGAAGTGAATTATACCTTCCCCAAGGAGGAACCTCCGGATGTCAAGCTCTACGACGGGGCCGTGGTCGAGGTACCCACGGAGCGCCTGGTCGAAAGCTGCAGGGAGATGTTGGAGCTCGTCAAGGATTACAACCCCGACATAACGGTCTATGCCTACGCCAGCAAGGGGGTGGGAGAAAGCCATGTGGCCAACACCTCGGGGTTGGACTTCGGCGACGAGGGCACGGGTTACTACCTCGGCGTCCACGGGGAGCTCGTGAGGGAGGGAGATATACTTATGGCGGGGTACGGCCGTGGATGGAGGAGGGCCGAGATAGACCCATCCGAGGTGGCCGGAAGGGCCATCGAGAAGTTCAGGATGGCGGAGAGGGTTGTAGAGGTGCGAAGCGGAAGGATGCCCGTGCTCTTCACGCCCGAGGGTCTGGAGGTGCTCCTGCTCTCACTGAAGCTCGGGCTCAACGGAAAGAACGTGCTCCTGGGCTCCTCGCCCCTTTCGGGAAAGCTCGGGGAGCGGATAGCCGACCCAAGGTTCTCGCTCACCGACAGCGGAGTTGAGGACTATAGGCCGAGCTCCGGACATTACGACGCCGACGGTGTTCCCAAGGGAAGGACCGTGCTCGTGGAGGAGGGGGTGCTAAGGAACTTCCTCTACGACCTGGACACGGCGACTAAGGCCGGCAGGAGGCCCACCGGGAACACGGCCTGCTCCCCCAACAACTGGCTGATCTCGGCAGGGAACACCCCTAACGACGAGATCCTGAGGGACCTAAGGGAGGGGGTGGTGGTCTACGATGTACTGGGGCTCGGCCAGGGCAACCCCATAAGCGGGGAGTTCTCTGTGAACTTAGCCTTGGGGTACAAGGTCGAGGACGGGGAGGTAGTGGGCAGGGTTAAGAACACGATGCTAGCTGGGAACGTGTACGAGGCACTGATGAGGATATCCGCCGTGGGTTCATCTCCCGAGTGGACGACGGGGAGCCTCTGCGCCCCGCCGGTCCTCGTCGACGGGCTCTACGTGGTTAGTAAGGAGGGTACATGAGGACGTACATAATGGCGGACCTCGAAGGGATAGCAGGGATGGCGAGCTGGGACAGGCCGGAGATGTCCCCGAACGACGGGTTCCTCCGTGAGGAGTTCCTGGAGCTCAGGAGGAGGAGGTACCTACAGCTCACGAGGGAAGTCAACGCCGCGGTCGAAGGGTGCCTGGCCGCAGGAGCAGGGGAGGTCGTGGTCTGGGACTCCCACGGGAGGGGCTTCAACATACTTCCGGAGGAGCTAAATCCCGAGTGCACCCTCATAACCGGGGAATATCAAAGGGGAAGGTCGTTCTATCCCCTTTTGGACGAAGGATGGGACGTGGCGCTGTACATCGGTGGACATGCCAGGGCGGGGACCTTAGGAGCGTCCCTTCCCCATACCATAATGATCCTCAACGGCAGGCCCATGGGGGAGGTGGGGATGTTCGCTGCAGTATGTGGGTACTTAGGGATACCCATGGTTTATATATCAGGGGACGAGGCGGTGGTAAGGGAAGTGAGGGAGCTGATACCCCAAGTAGGCTTCACGGTGACCAAGTGGGCGCTCCACGCCACGCTCGTAAGGACCTTGCCCTGCAGGAAGGCCGTGGAGCTCATAAGGAGGGATTCGGAGGAGGCCGTAAGGAGGAGGGACAAGATACCTCCTCTGAAGTTCCAGGGACCGTACGAGGTGGTGTACGACGCAGGGGGAAGGGGGGAGAGGATGGTGGGCGACGACCTCTTCAAGCTCTACGCGATGGACGTCCTCAATCGCGTAGGGTACAGGTACGGCCCGACGCCCCCCCTGGAAAGGGACGTACGGTTCAAGGATGAAAGGTACATAGAACACCTGAAGCGTACGGCGGGGTCGGAGCATCTGGAGGGGATATGACAGAGAGGGAGAGGTTCCTGGCCGCCTTCGATGGAAGGGCGACCGACAGGCCTCCGGCCTACGAGCAGGCCTTCGCGTCCGATGTTGCATCCGAGATACTGGGGAGGGAGGCGTACACAGGATCCGTCATGCTCCACTACCAGGAGGCCGTGGCCGCCGTGAGGGGACCCGAGGCCCACAGGGAGTTCCTTGAGAGGATGGAGAGGGATGTGGTGGACCTGGCCAAGGCTTTGAAGTTCGGGGCGGTCGCAGGACCGTGGACTTTGGGTCCTCCCACGAAGCAGGTCGGGGAATACGAGTTTCTCTACGGCGATCCCGAGGGGGAATGGGTGGTCTACAGGTACGACCCGAACTCCGGCACCTACGGTCCGGTCGGGCACAGCAGGAGGCCGATCTGGAGGGGGAGGGAGGACCTCAAAGCCCAGGTCCAGGAGGCGTGGAGGAGGGCGCAGAGGTGGGAGGAGGAAGGGAAGGAGGACCTCGTGAGGAACGTGGTCCGCTGGAGGAAGCTTGCGGGGGACGAGCTTGAGGTCCTGGGAAGGGGGGCAGGGCTCTCGATCCCCCTGAACGAGGGGTGGCTTACGGCCTGCGTCTTAGCCCCCGACCTAGTAGGGGAGTTCCTGGACGCTCAGGTGGAGTTGGCCAGGCAACAGATAGAGGTGCAGGCCGAATTGGGGGTGAGGATAGTGTGGGGAGGGGGGGACCTCGCGGACAACAACGGACCCATCTACGGTCCTAAGGTATTCAAGGAGATGGTCCTGCCGAGGCTACGGAGGATAGTGGAACACTGCCACAGGTTCGGGATGAGGTACCTCTTCAGGAGCGACGGGAACCTGTGGCCGGTAGCCCGGGAGCTCTTCGGGGGTTCGGGTGTGGACGGGTACGGGGAGATAGATTACGATGCGGGAATGAGGATACCGGAGGTGCAGGGCAGGTTTCCGGAGCTCACATGCTGGGGGAACGTAAGCTGTAGGCTCCTGAGGCTCGGGAGGCCGGAGCAAATAAAGGACCTCGTAAATGAGCTTACGGAAAAGGTCCTCCCCAGGGGAAGGTGGATACTGGGCTCGAGCAACACGATCCTTCCCAAGACCCCGGTCGAAAATGTTCTGGCCATGTACGAGGGATGGTGATCGTAGATGGACACAACATCATAGGAAGGCTTCCTGGTATGTCCTTGGACGACCCCGAGGACGAGGAAAAGCTCGTAAAGCTCCTATCGCAGGGGAGGATAAGAGGACGGATCCTGGTGGTATTCGACCCGGGATCCGGTCTGGGTGGGTCGGTCAGGTCCTTCGGGGATATAAGGGTGGCGTATGCCCCGCGGGGGGCCCTCGTCGTGTCATCGGACGGAAGGCTGAGGTCTCAGGCCAGAGCTCTGGGGGCCAGGAGTTCGGGAGATGGAGATCTTTGGAGGAGGTCATCAGAGTAGCTCCTCTAAGGGGGTGTAGGGAAGCCCGAAGGTCTCGGCCACGGCTTTATATGTGACCTTCCCTTTGAACGTGTTGACCCCCTTGGCCAGGGCGGGGTCCTCCCTGACGGCCCCTGTAAATCCGAGTTCTGCGAGCTTCATCGCGTAGGGCAAGGTCACGTTGGAGAGGGCGTAGGTGGAGGTCCTCGGGACAGCTCCCGGGATGTTCGGGACCCCGTAATGGAGCACCCCGTGGAGCTTGTACACGGGATCGCTGTGGGTGGTAGGACGTGTGGTCTGGACGCATCCTCCCTGGTCTACGGCAACGTCGACTATGAGGCTTCCGGGCTCCATCGTCTTCACCATCTCCTCGGTCACGAGCACGGGAGCCCTGGCCCCCTTAACCAGCACCGCGCCTATGACGACGTCCGCGTACCTTACGGAGGAAGCGATGTTTACGGGGTTCGAGCTTAAAGTGGTGAGGTTCCCATGTAGGACATCCGAAAGGTACCTCAGCCTGTCAATATCCCTGTCTATCAAGGTCACGTGCGCCCCCATCCCTAAGGCTACCTTGGCTGCGTTCCCCCCCACGGTGCCGGCACCGAGTATCAACACGTCCGCCGGCCTTACGCCCGGCACTCCTCCGAGGAGCTTCCCCCTCCCACCGTGGGTCTCCTCCAAGTAGTGGGCGGCTATCTGCACGGCCATCCTCCCTGCGACCTCGCTCATAGGTGTGAGGAGGGGGAGGCGCCCGTCGGGAAGTTCAACCGTTTCGTAAGCTATCGCCGTCACCTTCTTGGATAGTAGCTCCTCGGTGAGCCTCTCCTCCGCCGCGAGGTGGAGGAAGGTGAAGAGCACGAGTCCCTCCCTGAGGTAGCAGTACTCCGATGGAAGGGGCTCCTTGACCTTCATCACCATCTCGGCGGACCAGACGTCCTCAGGGTCCTCGAGGACCTCAGCCCCTACGTCCCTGTACTGTCCGTCCGAGAACCCGCTCCCCCTCCCTGCCCCGCTCTGGACGAGGACCCTATGGCCGACCTGGACGAGCTGGGCCACGCCTCCGGGAGGAAGGGCGACCCTGAACTCCTTGTCCTTTATCTCCTTAGGTATCCCAACGACCATATTACCTCCTCACCCCGACGACACGGAAGAAGTTCTCCAGGAACCTCCTCCCGTCGGGATAGTGCTTTCCGTAGCGTATCTCGGTGGTCTCCGGGTGGAACTGACAGCCGTAGATCGGCCTCGTCCTGTGTCTGAACACCTGCACCTTGCAGTCATGGGTGGAAGCCAGGAGCTCGAGCTCCACTGGAAGTTCCTTTACCTCACAGTAGTGGCTCTCTGCCACGTAGAGTCCTCCGTCGAAACCCCGAAATATCGGATCGTCCTTCACTATCTCCACCCAGAACATTCCCCTCTCCTTGAAGAACCCCGGATGGTATGAGGGCTCGAGGTCGGGCTCCCCGGGGCGGAGCCTCCTCATGGGGGGTATCCTTAGGGCCTCGTGGAGGGGCCTCGAGCTCAGAAAGGCGGCCAACAGTTGATGCCCCCCGCAGATCCCTAAGATCGGGAGCTGGGTCTCCCTCACGAACCTCCTGAAGTCCTCCCAGCGTTCGGGCGGGGCTATGTCCGTGAAGTCCGTCCCGGTCCCGCTCAGGACGGCTGCCCCCACCTTAAGCTCCTCGGGAAGCCCGGGCCTGATCCACCTCCAGTCCAGGAGGAGACATGGAAGGCCACTTACGTCCTCCAGTAGGTGCTTCACCTGGAAGTAGTAAGTCCCGTTCTCCTCCATCCTTTCCTGGGTCTCTATACAAACGAACGCTACGAACATCCACATCCTCCCTTACGCCCACTCCACGAGGTCCTCCAGTGGCCTCCTCCCCACCCTCGTGGGTTCGAACCTTCCAGGACCCACGGGAACTATGGCCACGGGCCTGAGCCCCCGGGGAAGCTCCAGGACCCTCCTTACTTCCTCCTCTTCGAAGGCTCCCACCCAGCAGCTTCCGTAGCCCATGGCCGTAGCTGCCAGTAGCAGGTTCTCCACCGCCGCCGCCGTATCCTGTATGCAGTACAGGCTCCTACCCCTCTTCCCGTAGCGCCAAGCGGACCTTTCGGGCTCCGCGCATACGACGAACACCACCGGAGCCTCGGCTATGAACCCCTGCCCTAAGGCGGCCCTCGCAAGTCCCCTCTTGACCTCGGGGTCCCTCACCACGTAGAACTTCCAAGGCTGACAGTTACCGGCGGAGGGCGCCCACCTCATAGCTTCTAAGAGCTTCTCCACATCCTCCTCCTTCAAGGGCTCCCCGGTGAAGCTTCTGCAGGACCTCCTTCCGAGTATGGCGTCAAGGGCGTCCATGCGACCTCCTTCGTAAGTTAGGTCCGGCAACCTCAAAGTTAACCTCCTCCTGAAACGAAATCAAGTTCAGCAGAACCTTCCTATTGACTTTCGGTCACCCTCGTATTATCTTGGAGAAGCCCGAGGGGGGAAGTATGTCGGCAGAGGATGGAAGAAAGAAGTTCAAGGAGATATACAATTTTATAGGCGACCACCTCTACTTCAACCGGCCGGATATAGAGGTCAAGGGGGAGAGGTACAATTCCGCCCTCCTCTTCGGCCTTCTGACCTGCCTGGTCCAGGGCAAGGAGCTCATAGTCGGGGAGCCAGGCCTCGGCAAGACCACGTCGGCGGAATACGTCTCTTCCCTCTTCTACCGTATCCCCTTGGGGCTCATATGGGGGAGCGAGGTCGCAGGGCACCCCGAGCAGACCGAGGAGAAGATAGTTGGGAGGCCCGATCTGGGAAAGCTTAACCGGGGGATAGAATCCGTGGTCTGGTCCAACTTCGTCCAGCTCCCCGTAAAGATAGTCGACGAGATAAACAGGCTCCCCGAGACCAAACAGAGCATGATATTGGACGGAGTGGACAGGGGGAACTGGGAGTACCTCAACGAGATACTTATAAACGATGAATTCTGCCTCTTCGCCACCGCCAACTACCAGGACCGCGGCACGAACACCATAGTCGCCCCCCTCCTGGACCGCTTCGACGTCATGGTGGAATCCAAACACCCCGGGCCGAACCTCTCATTCTTCATAGGTTATCGGGAGGAGAAGGACAAGGTCCTCAGAAATCCAGAATGTGAGAGGGAGCTTCAGAGGGTCTTAGCGGACAAGAGGCCTTACCTGGGGAAGCTTCCCGAGATAGAGTTCCTCTGCGACAAGTACGGGGAATACCTGAAGGAGGAACTGGGGGTCGATACCCCGGACAGGAAGGAGAGGGATGAGATGCGCTCACAGGTGGCGGGGGTCCCCTTCGACATGGACGCTGAGGCCTTCTCGAGGACGATGCTCGCGGAGCTCTCCTTCTGTTACCAGTACGGTCAGAAGAGATCGGACGAAAGGTGCGAGGAGGGCTGCCACTATACAGGATACCTCTGCCACAATATCCTGAACTGCGCCTCCAACAGGCTTCCCGCCTCCCTTCAGAGGTACTCCAAAGCCCTGGCGTGGTTCCT
>DTYS01000118.1 GCA_012961755.1 Candidatus Latescibacterota bacterium | reverse complement strand
TCGAAAGGACGAGCCTCCTCTCCTCCGAGCGTTGGGGCACTACCTCCCTCTCCCGCTCCTCTATGTAGGGGTTCCAGCCGAACCTATCCATGAGGAGATGGGTCACCCTCCCCGGCCCTACCGTTGCGAGCATCAGGGCCGGAACTCCAAGGACCGAGGCCAATATGTAGTCCCCGAGCTTCATCCTTCGACCAGGTATGCACCCTCAAGAAGTAGGCTCCTCCCTTCGGAGCCGACCGCGTACGGGAACCCCTTCTTTATCCCTGCCGCGCCGTACCTCCCCTCCCTGTCCAAGGCCACGAGGTACACCGAGACCTTACCCTCCCTTTCGTATATCCTCCTTACGACCTCGAGGCAAGCCTCCTGGGGCGAGAGGCCCCTCCTCATGTGCTCCACGGCGAGGAAGCAGGAGCAGTACCTCATTATGTCCTCCCCCCTCCCCGTGGCGGCCGCCCCTCCCACATCGTCGTCCACGTAAAGCCCGGCACCGACTATGGGGGAGTCCCCCACCCTACCGGGAAGCTTGTAAGCCGAACCGCTCGTAGAGCAGCCCGCTGCCATGTTGCCCTCTCCGTCCAAGACCACGAGCCCTATGGTGTCGTGGGCGTCCTTCCACTCCCTCCACTTCCTGCGGCTTTCCTCCGTGGTGAGGTCCTGCCTCCTGAACCCGTGTTCCAAGGCGAACTTCAGCGCGCCCTCCCCCACGAGGAGCACATGTTGGGTCTCCTCCATCACCTTCCTGGCCACGGATATAGGATGCAATACGTCCCTCAGGGCCGCCACCGCCCCCACCCTGAGGGTCCTCCCCTCCATCATCGCGGCATCGAGCTCGACCACTCCTTCCGAGTTCGGTGCGCCCCCCAAGCCGACGCTGTCGACTTCGGGGTCCGCCTCCACCACCCTTATCCCCGCCTCCACCGCGTCCAAGGCCGTCCCTCCGTCCCTCAGGGCCTTCAGAGCCCCCTCGACCGCTCCCTTGCCGAACCTCCAGGTCGCCACGGCAACAGGTCCGCTCATGTCCCCTCCCTTCAGAACTCCAACATCTCCCGGAAGGTCCTGAACCTCATCTCAACATCCTCAACGGTCAGACCTATCAGACCTTCGAGCCCGAACTTTTCCACGCAGAAGGAGGCCAACACTGTCCCGTACGCCATGGCCCTCCTAAGCGTCCGGTCGGACAGGTCGTCCACCTCTGCGAGGTAACCCAAGGTCCCACCGGCGAAGGTGTCCCCCGCGCCCGTGGGGTCTACGACCTTCCTCACGGGGAAAGCCGGAAGCAGGAAGAACCCTCCGTCCGAGAAGAGCACCGCCCCGTGTTCCCCCCTCTTCACCACGATCCACCTCGGCCCCATCCCGGCCACGACCTCCACGGCGTCCACCAGGTTCCTCCTCCCGGAAAGCTCCCTGACCTCCTCCTCGTTGAGCACCACCATGTCGACACAGGAGAGGACCTCGGAAAGGGCCTCCCTCTTTCCCCTTATCCAGAAGTCCATGGTGTCGCATGCCACGAACTTCCTCCCCTCCACCTGTCCTAAGACCATAAGCTGAAGTTCGGGGTCTACGTTCGCCAGGAAGACGAAGGGGGTGTCACGGTACGAAGGGGAAAGCTCCGGCCGGAAGTCCTGGAACACGTTGAGCTGCGTGTCCAAGGTGCGGCGCAGGTTCGGGTCCTCGCCGTACTCCCCGACCCACCTGAAGGTCCTGCCGGGGACGAACCTGAGACCTGAAAGGTCCACACCCCGCTCCTTCAGTGGGACGAGGGCGGACGAGGGGAAGTCCTCCCCCACCACCCCCACCACCCTCACGGGAGCCCAGAGGCCCGCGGCCGCCGAGAAGTACAGCCCGGAACCTCCGGGCATCTCTTCCCTCTTCCCGTAGGGGGTGTACACCGTATCCAGCGCCACCGAGCCCACGACCAATACCGGACGCATCTATCCTCCGTCCGAAAAAAGGGGCCCGGCGCACCGGACCCCGAAGGAGGACGGGAAGGGCATCACTCCACGCCGGCGTATATCCTGACGAATATCACATTTCCGGTGCGGGTGGTCTTTCTGAAGTACCTGGTCTGCTGGCGGATCCCGACCTTGCTCACGAGCCTGTACCCCATGAAGTCAACCTGGTTGGAGAACTGGGCAGCTAGGACCAACCCCTGGAAGTCCTCCACGTAACCCGGTGGAGGGACCGCGGGGCGCTTCAGTAGGTTGTAGAACCTGGTGTACTCGAGTCCGAACTCCAAGCTCCCCCTTTCGAACACGGGATAGGCCAGGTTCAGGGAAAGTATCTCCCAAAGCTCCTTCCTCTCGAGCTCCCCGGTCTTAAAAGGTTGTCTCCAGAGGTACATGCTCTTGAACTTCGGCCAGAAAACCACCCTTCCCGGAAGGACGAACCTGTAGTCCGCCTTGTTTATCAGGCCCACGAGCCTGCTGTCCTTCCTTATACCCGACGTCCTCTCCATCTGATGGTATATTTGATACTTGAACTTGTTTATGATGTTCAGACCTTCCTTCCCAGTGTACTTGAAGTCCACGTAGAAGGTGTTCACGAGGGTGTTCCTGCACACAAGTGGGTCCTCGAAGGGGACCATGGCCCCCTTGGTGTTGGGGAGCTGCTCCCACTGGACCAGGTTGTCGGGTATGTTGTCCCGCACCCTAACCAAGTTCTCGAAGACCCTTAGGTCCCCCACCCCGGGGAAGCTCGGTTCGTAGGTCAGAAGGACGTAGGTGGCCTCGCTCTTCTCCTTCCTCGAGAGCGTCCTCTCTTCCATGCGCCCGAGCGTGAGCTTCATCCTGGGGAGGACCTCTACGCCTACGTACGCGTTGTATCCCCTGCGGTCCCTCCTGTAAGGGTAGTCGGGCTCCTCGTCGTTCTCGAACCTGTCTATTATGGTGTTGTGGTTCATGTCCATCCCGAATAGGAACTCGGGAGGGTCTACGCTATATCTCAGGAAGGGTTCCTCGTAGTCCGGCTGGTAGTTCTGGTTCTGGTTGAAGTCGGACACGAAGTCGTTGTTCTCGTCCAGGCCCGGGAATATCCCGTTTTGAAGCTCGTAATCGTTCCCGGCCCTCTGGTTAGCCGAGCACCTGTCCCAGTCGGGGTACCTGTCCTGGTCGTCGTTGTCGTCCACGAACTCGAACCAATACCTCTGAGCATCGTCGTAGAATATCCTGCCGTTCATGTCCACGATGTACGAGGTGGTGCTGTAGTCGTAGTCCAAGTGGAAGACCTCTAAGTATGCGTACCAGGGGTAGGCCAGCTTCGCCAAGGTCAGATATCCCGCCACCGACCTGTCCGTGGCCAAGGTGTGCTCGGTTATTTCGGGGTTCTGGTTCGGGAACCTCCTGTGCCTCCGGTTCACGTCGTACTCGGCCCTGAGCCAGAAGCCGTAGAGGTCGGAGACCTCCAACGTCACCCCGTATATCTCGTTGGCGGTCGGAAGCCCGTAGTCGAAGCGCACGACCCTGAGGTTCGTCGCATCCTTGACGTTCCCCGGGGCACGGGTCACTGGCAGGAATATCTCCTGTCCTGTGGCATCCACCTGGAGGTTGGAAGTGATCTCCACCTTGTAATCGTTGGCCAGGACCAGAGCGAAGCTCACCCTCTTGAACCAGTTGACGTCCCTGACGGTCCCGGTCTCGTCCACGTAGGACCATCCCGATATATCGTAGACCAAAAGCATCTGGTTCTTGCCGTTGGCCTCGTAGTGCCCCTTTACGAACTCCCCACCCTTTATCACGGGATGTATATCCGCGGGCCTTCCATCTATGAATATCTGCTCCGAGAACAGGGCCGCCCCCGCCTCCCCGTCCTCGGGGGAGTCATCAGAAAGCCTTATCGTTATCTTCCGCACCTTTCCGGCGTTCTGTCCGGAGCTCAGCCTCCCCTTGAGGGAGTTCTCGGCCCAGTCGTCCAGGCTCCTCCCCACGAAGGCGTCCACGTAGGTCGCCCCCACGGTTACGAACCTCCCGAGCTGCACCGTCCCCCTGAGCCCCACCAAGTTCGTGAAGTCGCTCATGGTCTCGGGGGGGGATATGTCCTTCATCCTGGGGGTGCCGGGGTTGCTTATACGGGAAGCTATAACGGTCGCGGAGTACTTGTCCGAGAGGAAGTCGAGCTGTATCCCGTTGAAAGTGGGCTTGGAGAAGGTGAGGGGTGTGAGGGTCGTCCTTATCTCGTCCCCGACCGTGAGCGCGGTGTAGTACTGTCCCTTGTGGGCCGAGGAGATGAGGAGGTTGTCGAACCAGGAGGCGTACTTGGGGCTCTTGAATATGCTGCTCCCGAAGTCCCTGGGCTGCTCCTGGCTCCAGTCGAATATCTGCCAGCCTCTGGTAACGTAGTTCCCGAATATATCGTAGTACCTGTTACCCTGGAGGTTTATGTCCACGTACCTCTTGTAGAGGTCCCTGGCGTAGTTAGAATACCTCCACTGCTCCCAGCCGTACATGTAGTACAACTCCTGAGGTACGTACCACTTCCTCAACGCCGGCTCCAGGGCACCCATAAGCACCCCAGGCCCCCCCGGCGAGAGGGGCTCCCTTATGAGGGGCTGGGCGAAGCCCGAGGAGCAGAGGAGCAGGACAAATATACCTGCCTTGCGCATAGCCGTCCCTCCTTTTTTCAATAGACCACCACCACTGTCCCGAACCTCACAAATTTCCTCTCGTCGCCCTCAAGTTTCACCTTGTAAAGGTAGACGCCAGGAGGGACGAGATCTCCGTCCCCGTCCCTGCCGTCCCATGGAACCTCGTAAGAGCCGCTCTCGGCATCCCCAGAAAGGAGCGTGCGGACGAGATGCCCGTCCGTCCCATATATCCCGACGGAGATTGGGGCGGTCCCCATCATCTGAAAGATCTTAAAGTTCAAATTTGTAGCGTCATGCACCCCGTCCCCGTTCGGGGTAAAGGGGTTAGGGGAGGCATCCACATCCCCCAAAACTATTCCGAGCGAACCCTCCGAGCCCTGCACGGATAGGTCCCCTAAGGCCCTCTCCTCAACATCCTGCCCCAACAGTCCCTCCTCCCAGCTTGCGAACACCTTCCCCATGAACACCGTCCCGTAGACCAGGACGAGGCAGTCAAATTTTATCCTCATAGTATCCTGACTTGACCTCACACGGTAGGACGGATCCAGGAGGCGGACGGTGAGCAGGTTCGGCTCGGCCCTTACCTCGTACTTATCCTGGGGCACGAGCCTTCCTCCGACCTCCACCGAGTTGACCAAGGCCTCGGTCGGGGTGACTATCCTGACTTCATCGAATCCGATATCGTCCTCGGAGATCTCCGGAACGAGGGTGTAGGTATATGTCCTGCGGACCCCGAGGTCCGCTATATTTGGCGATATCCTCCCGAAGACCCTCCGGGCCATCGTGGGCTGGGAATACTCCACAGCGACCGAGTCCACGGAGGCCCTGGAGCTCGCCCGTGTGCTCTGCATGACTATCTGGATCTGGATGAACCTCCTCGGTCCCCTACAGACGAAGGTCTCCCCCGAGGACGAGTAGGGCGGCGACCATAAGGTCCAGTTGTCGGTGTCGTCTACCACTGGTCCCTTAGCCTTGTCGGGTAGGGCCTCCCAGAGCTTCCTGTTCTCCTCGTCGGTCCTTCCGGGGAGGGGCTCAAGTTCTCCCAACTCATTTATTCGATAGTAGATAAGGGTCGTCCGGTCCGTGCCCGCCCTCGTGCGTATGGTTACGCTCGCACCTGGACCAACCTCAGCGTGCCACCTCAGGGCGCCGAGGTTGGCTATGTCTCCTAAGTCTATGACCTTAGATGTAAAAGTCGCCCTCTTTATGTACCCTTCCCCCCTGACCTCTATCTGGTCTATCTCGAAGGGCTGTGGGGAGGTGCATCTAAGCTTTATGTACCTTATGTACTGTGGAGGAAAGTTCCTATTGTCCACCACTACATCGGTGTTAGTGGGCACGGCATCCAAGAGGTGGAATATAGGCCTTCCCTTCTCGTCCTGGGTCTCGGGCGAGCCGTCGTTCGCGTAAAGCTCGTACCCCTTCATGTATAGGTCCTGATGTGCTCCGAAGAGGAGGGGGTAGAACTTTATCTCGTCTACAGGATAGGGAGCCCCGAGGTCTATGTATATGCACACACCGTTGTTGCTCGCCAAACGGTTGAAGTAGTCGTACGAGAGGCTGTCCTTCTTGCCGTCGGCGAGCATGAGGAGTTTGGCGTTCTCCTGATAAGCGGCGTTCGGGGTCCATATCCTCCCGTCCCCGGGCTTGTACCTGGGATCGGTCGGGTTCTCCAGGAAGAAGAGCCTCCCCGTGCGGTAAAGCTCGTTGAGGATGTTCACATCCCTGGTGGTCCGGCGTGGCTGGATCCATCCAGGTCTGGAGGCATCGTCCACCCCTTCGTAATCCCCCCAATCCCTCCAGGTATGTTCAGAATTACCTATTACGAACTGCTTGACCCCTGCCGAGACCAATGCCGCCCAAAGTAGCAGTATAGCCGACATCCTTCCCCCTCAGAACGACTTCTCCTTGAAGAGTTCCCTCTCAAACCGGAACCTTAGGTCCACCTTCTCTATGGGGCGTCCCCAAGCGTCGAACTTGAGTCCCACGTCCTCCACATATACCGTCACCCTCCTGACGTCGTCGTCCAAGGGAGGGAAGACCACATATCCCTCCCTCTTCTGTCCGCTGAAGACCGGGTTCGGGAAGTAGAGGGTCCTTTTGAGGATGTCCATGCGCTCCTCAAATTGGCCGTATGCGTTGCCGGCGTAGGCCAATGCGAAGGGATAATAGTACTCCCTCAGGTCCTCCAAGCTAAGGGAACGGTACCTCCTTCCGTTCTCGGACACCATAACCATCTTCGTTGGGTCCACGAAGACCTTGGGATAGGCGTAGTTCTTGACGGTCAGACGGAACACTGTGAACCTGCTCGGCGTCCTCTTGGCCCCCATGGGCTTCCAGTTTCCATACGTGTAAGGATTCGTGGAGAACTTCCCCTTGTTGGAGGCGCTCGCGAACTGGTGGTTGAGTTCCTCGTCCGTCATGGGCCTGAGGGATATTTCTAGCCTTCCCAGAACATGCGTCACCGTGCCGTCATCCGCGACCTGCACGTCCGGGCCCTGGTACGCCTCGTCCAAGGGACGCAGGGGCCCTCCGTAGAGCCTGTAGCCGCATCCTGCTAAGACGACCGAACTTAAAAACAAAGCTATACATTTCTTCATAGAGCCTCCTCAGTATACCACGCACACCGTGCGGCGGACCTCCCTCTTACCCGTGTCCCCGTCCACAAGTATCCTGACTATGTACACCCCCGGGGGGACCATGTTCCCTTCGATGTCCTTGCCGTCCCATCGAATTTCACCTTCGTATCCGTAGTTTCCGCTTCTACCCCTTCCCTCATATAGTACCTTGACCGGCCTTCCGTTCAGATCGTAAACCTCAACCTTTATCCGCCTGGGGCGCTCCACCTTAAGCACAGTAAACCGCACAAAGAGCTGGTCGGCCTGTCCGTCCCCGTTCGGGGTGAGGGCCGGGCCGACCTTTATGTTGCCCAAAAGAACGCTCTCATTCGCCAGGGAGGGGAGCATGACCTGCATCGCCTTCCTGACCGAGGGATCGGGATCCACCCTCTGCCAGACGTCCGGCGTTCCCGATATGAAGGTCACGAACTCCGTCCCGTTCGAGAACACGGCGCACCTGAAATCCACCTCCACCGAGTCCATCGTGACCCTCCAGGGCAACCTGACCAGGAGGGAATCCTTCCCCGAGGAAAGTTTCGCTGGCTTCACCTCCCTCCCCCTTATCAATACTTTCACATCCTTGGACTTGGATGGGGTACGCACCAAGACCCTGTCGAACCCCGTGCTTCCGGGGGCATAGACCGGCCTTACGACGAGTCGAAACTTCTGTGGGACGCCAGGTTCGGCCACCTTAGGACTTATCTCCCCGAAGACGGCCTTGGCCGCGGGCCTTCCGTGGAAGAGAGTTATGGATCTTAAGGACGGAGCGACCTTGGGGTCCTCCGAGATCAGGCGGACTTTAAGCTGTACGTACCTCCTGGGGGAGGGGGATGCGAACTGTGCTCCCGGCTCCGTATAAGGCACACTCCATCCGCTCCAGTACCTTTCGTCGGGCACCTCCACCACCACGCTGTCCCCCCTGGCGAACGGTGGCAGCCAGTAGTACTTCTTCCTTGTGACCTCCCTCCCACTCCTATCGTAGAAGTGCACTTCCTTCCGGGTCCTCTCCCCGGTCCGGGACCTCAGCTCTATCCTCGTCCCCGGAGGCGTCTCCCCCCTCCAGGATATGGAAGTTATGCTCCTCGTAGCTCCTAAGTCTATAAGTGGGGAGGTCAGCTCCACGTCGGGCATGTACCCTTCCCCGTATATCTGAAACTCCAAAAGCCTGGAAGGTGTGAGGGCGTACCCCGTGCGCCATATGCCCTGACCGTAGAAGTGGTGGAAGAATATGTAGCGGACCTTCTTGGGAGGAGAAAACTTGAACTCGAAGTTGTTGAGCTTAGGGAGGATCAAAGTATTGTTCACGTCTATAACCTTTTCCCATTTGAGGTTCCTCCCCCTCACCTTCCAGACCTCCGGCTTGGAAAGGATGGATTCTGTGCCGTCCGAAAAATATATCTTGAAACCATCCATGGGCCTCTCGTCGCCCCTGAGACAGGTTGTGGTGGCTATCCCGGTGGAAAGCTTTACCATATCCACCCAGAACACCGCCCCTAAGTCCCAGTTGAACCAGGGACCGTTCACGCCCTGGAGCCAATTGTCCCCAAGCCTGCTGAACCTCCATCCCGTCCACATCAACCCGTCAAAGATATTTATGGGGAGGCTCACCTGTCCCGATTTGGCGAACCCTCCCCTGGATATGGTTCCGAGGGCTATGTTGTCACCTAAAGCTATCACCTCAACCTCGGCGAGGCCAGGGTCCTCCACCTTACGGGTGAAGAATATCTTCACATACTGGAGGAACTTCCCCGACAGGGGGTTCCCGTGTAAGTCCCTTTCTTTATCGAACTTGACCTCGTAGACATAATCCGTGTTGGGTTTGATGGTGTAGGATACGAGCTCATAGTAGATGCTGTTGTCCTTGGTCCCCGGGAACCTCTTATCCCCCGCGGAGACATATATCTTGAACTCTGGGAAAGGTGTCCGTCCGCCGACGAAGACGAGCCTCAACTTCTCCGCCACGACCGCACGACCTAAGTCTATCTCTATCCACCACTTATTGATACCATCCTTGGGGTCGGGAGCCCAGAAGGTCGTGGTATCCCCATCTATCACGTTATCGGCGTCTTCGGGGTTGGACCCCACCGAACGGATTCCGCCCTTTGCCTCCCCGGTGTGGCCCTGGTAGATGAAATTTCTGGCGTTCAGGCAGGCGTTTATGTGCTTGCGCACATACCCCACCCTAACCCATCCGTCCCAGCTTATGTTCACCACCCCACCGCCGGGATAGGACCACCTCTCCCAATCGGCCTTAGAACCTATGACGTACCGCTGAAGCCCCTTAGCAGGGGAGGACAGGAGGAGAGCTGTCAGGATGAACATACCTAAGGACATCGTGGATATATATGATAAGGGGGCCGAAGGGAGGCCCTCCGACCCCCGAGGGAACTTAAGGATCACTTGAACGAAGCCTTTATCCTACCCCAGGTGTCGGACCCCACGGGCAGGAGCTTCAGGGTCTCCTCCACCGGCATGAGCAACCAGTCGGGGAGGACCGATCCGCCGACAGCGATGTTCCCGTAGTCGAACTCCACATCGGGGAACTCTATCTCGGCGTCGCTGTCAGCGTCACACACCTCCACCGAGAACCCTATGATCTCGCCAGCCTTGAGTACGTGCTTCGTGCTGGCGTCAGGACCCGTGGCGTCGGCCCAGTCCCAAAGGGTCATCATGATCTCGAAGTCGAAGGACCCGTTGTCCTGTATCTTGGCAGCCCAGTAGGCGTAAGGCTCCTCATAGATCCAATCTACCGTGCCGCCGCCCTGGAACACGCCCACATGTCCACCCTGCTTGGGGGTGAAGTAACACTGCTGGTAGTCGTTGCCATCTCCAGCGTCCTCACCGCCATGGTCGGCATCTACGGCCCACTGAACCACGTCCTCGTCCCAGCAGTGACGAATCTCCTCGTGGGGCGCGTAGAGGATATCATCCACCTTGTGGATGGCGAACGCCACCATGTTCATGGAGGGGATCCAAACGGGCCCGTAGACTATGACATCGAAGTCGTCCTTGGGGACCTGGGCCTCCTGATCCGTGAACTGGCCTATGGTGGCGAAAGTGATGTAGATTATGAGTGTTTTCCGAGATTCTCTCGAGAAAACCAGGCATGTTGGGTATTCGCGATACTGCGCCATATACATCACAATACTCGAAAAAGCATCTAACTTCTGGTTAGTTCCCGGTTGTTCAACATCTCCTTGTCCAAAAGGTTTAAACTCGGTA
>DTYS01000117.1 GCA_012961755.1 Candidatus Latescibacterota bacterium | reverse complement strand
CGTGTCCCCATCTATTATGTTCTTGCTCGTGCCGGAGTTGGACCCCACCTTGACCCCACCTTTTACCTTCCTACCGAGCCACTTGTAGCTGAACTTGGGGGCATCCAAGCAGGCGTTTATGTCCTTCCTGATATATCCCACCTTAACCCAGCCGTCGGGCGTGATCTCCACTATCCCTCCGCTCGGGTAGGACCACTGCTTCCACTGTTCTTCAGTGCTTATAACGTACCTCTCGGCACCCGCACCGGAGAGGGTCGATAAAATTAAAAGCAAAAAATAGGTCCCCATCGTCTGCCTCCTCAGCACGCAGTTAAGGGCCGAAGAGTTAATAAGCTACCGTTACTATGCCCCAACCAGTGTAATGCTTCTTATCCCCCTTCAGGACGATCCGGTATAGGTAGGCTCCGGGCGGCACGAGCTCGCCGTCTTCGTTCCTCCCGTCCCACCTAACCTCGTAGAGCCCGACCTTCGCCGGCCTTTCGGGGAGAACGTGTCTTGTAAGGTGTCCCGAAAGGTCGTAGACGTCCACCTCAAGCGGGGCCTCCCCTATCATCTGGAATATCACGAACGATATCGTGGTGAACTCGTCGACCCCGTCTCCGTTGGGGGTGAAGACCTTCGGATGTGCCCTCACATGGCCCAAGATCCTGCCCAGGAAGTCCACGGACGCCTGGACCGACAGGTCCTCTACTTCCTCGACCTCTATACGTTGGCCCAGAAGTTCGACCCAGCTTGCGAAGGCCATCCCTTCGAAGACCGTGCCGAATATCAAGGGCACGCACTTGAATCTCACCTCAAGGGAATCGTCGTCGGAATCCACCCTCCTTCCAAGGAGGTATACTTCCAAAAGATCCTCCCGTGCCTCCACTCTATACTCGTCCTTCTGAAGGGGGACGTCCCCGAGCCTTACCTCGGTGACCCTGGCTTTAGTTGGGGTCCTGATGCGGAGGACGTCGAACCCCACATCCCCCCTGTCCCTATCTACCTTCGGTATCACCTTGTACTTAAACTCTACAGAATCTCCCAGCGGCACCCCCTCCCTCGGGAATATCTTCCCCAACAACCTGCGTGCCAATATAGGTTGGGAGTACTCTATCACGAGGGAGTCCATAAGGGACCTGTTGGTGGTCACATCGCTCTCCATGACTACCATGAACTGAAGGTACCTGCGGGGCCCTTTGGAAAATATCACCTGGCCCGATGAATCGTAAGGGACCGACCAAGGAGTCCAGTTCTCCGTGTCGTCCACGACAGGTCCCCTGGCATCCTCCGGGAGCGAGAGCCACCTCTTCCTGTTCTCCTCGTCCGTCTCCCCCTTCAATTCCTCTAGTTCACCTATGTCGTTTATCATATAATACTTGAGTACGGTCCTGTCGCTACCGTTCCTCGTATACACCTCGAGGTGGGACCCCGGCTCCTCCGTCCCGGACCAGGATATCCTCCCGAAGTTCGCCGCGTCTCCGAGGTCTATTATCTTAGATGTGAAGACAGCATGCCGCAGGTAGCCTTGCCCCCTGACCTCTATCTGGTCGAGTTCGAAGGGTAGGGGAGAGGTGCACCTCAGTTTTATGTACCTTATATATTGTGGGGGGAAGACTTCGACCGTCACGACGACCTCGGTATTCGTCGGTTCGGCGGCTATGAGGTGATATATAGGCCTTCCATATTCGTCCTGGGTCTCCGGACTGCCGTCGTTGGCGTATACCTCGTATCCTTTCATATATAGGTCGGAATGCTCGCCCGTGGGGTCCAGATCGCCGTGGAGAGGATAAAACTTTATCTCTTCGACCGGATAAGGAGCCCCGAGGTCTATGTATATCGTGACGCCTTTGTTGCTCGCCCGCCTATTGAAGTAGTCGAAGACTAAGGTATCCTTAGCCCCGTCGGCTAACCTGGGAAGGTTCTCCTTATTCTGTTGATACGGTGCATTGGGCGACCATATACGTCCATCGCCAGGTTTGTAGTATGCCGGCTTCTCACCACCCCATAGCCTGCCCTCCTGGTATAGTTTGTTCAGTATGTTTACGTCCCTGCTCGTCCTCCTTGGCTGGATCCAGCCCGGCTTGGAGGTGTCGTCTATGTTTTCGAAGCTCCCCCAGTCCCTCCAGGGGTTATCCAAGTTCCCTATTACGAGCCTTTTTACTTCGGCTTGGACCGAAGTAACGACAAGGGCCACCATGCTTAGAAGCGCTAAACGGATCATCGGGCTTCCTCCTATTCCCTTTTCAGGACCTCCCTTTTGAAGTTGAACGCCAGGCTCATCTCCTCTATCGGCCTTCCCCATGCGTCGAACCTGAGGACGATATCATCTATCCTGACCGTTATCTCCCGTACATCGTCGTGGAGCTTCGGAAAGACCACGTACCCCTTGCGCTCCTGGCCGCTGAATATCGGCTCATCTGAAAACATGGTATGTTTCAGGATGTCCTTCCTGGCCTCATAGCGGGCGTAGGCATCCCCACTGTACCCTACCGCGTACCTGAGGTAATATTCCTTGAGCTCCTGCATGCTTAAGGAGCGATACTTCCGTCCGTTCTTGGCCACGATCGTCATTTTCAAAGGATCGAGCTTAATCTTAGGATAGGCATAGTTCTTCACGCTCAGGAGGAAGACCGTGAAACGGGACGGAGGCCTCTCCTCACCGGGGGGCTTCCAATCTCCGTAGGTGTAAGGGTTGGTGGAGAAGACCCCCCCCTTAGAGGCGGTGGGGAATTGTCTGTTCAGCTCTTCATCGGTCATTGGCCTTAAGCCTATCTCAAGCCTTGCCTTAGAATAAATTACTGTTCCATCGTCCAGTACTGTCATGAAGGGGGCCTGGGAGGTACTGGGCAAAGGCTCCAGGGGGCCGAAGACAAGCCTATAGGCACATCCTCCTAGAACTAAAGGGATAATCCATATTCTAAACCTTCTCATAGGGATATCTCCTTCGACAGATAAGTATAAGGGGAGTGATCTTGTGACCACTCCCCTCTAAGTCTCCCTAGTTACGTCACTTGAACGCAGCCTTTATCGTACCCCAGGTGGAAGGCTCCACCGCCGGCCTCGCCATCTCCGCCCT
>DTYS01000116.1 GCA_012961755.1 Candidatus Latescibacterota bacterium | reverse complement strand
TCTTCGAAAGGCACGGAGGACATCTGGGGGAGAACGGCTCGGTATCCTGGATGTTCCAAAACAAGGGGCTGATAGTCCTCGAGAGGAACGTTGTGGACGAAGAGACGCTCATGATGGTGGCTTTAGAGGCAGGTGCGGAGGACATAAGGGAGATGGGGGACACCTACGAGGTAATAACCGAGCCCGGGGATCTGGAGGATGTAAAGAAGGCCTTGGAGGAGAACGGAATCCCTTATATCCAGGCAGAGCTTACGAAGCTTCCCCAGACCACGGTGCACGTCGAAGGGAGCGATGCCGAAAGGCTCCTGAAGCTTCTAGATGCTCTGGAGGAGCACGAGGATGTAAGGAAAGTTTATTCGAACTTTGAGATGGACGATGCCCTTATGGAGGCCCTGGCAGGATGACTATCCTCGGCGTGGACCCGGGAAGCAGGGTCACGGGGTACGGGTTGATAGAGTACGAGGACGGCGAGGTCCGGGCGTTGAGGTTTGGCTGTATAAGGGCAAGGGAGAGGATGCCCTTTTCGTACAGGTTGAAGGAGATATATGAGGCCTTCAGGAAGGTTCTGAAGATGAACGAGCCGGACTGTGCCGCGGTAGAGGATATATTCTATAGGGAAAATGTGCGTTCTGCCTTTCAGATGGGGCATGCGAGGGGGGTAATCCTTTTGGCCCTTGCCCAGGCCGGGCTCCCGGTAGAGGAATATACGCCCGCCGAGGTCAAAAGGTCGGTCGTGGGTTCGGGTTCCGCATCCAAGGAACAGGTGAGGTTCATGGTACAGCACATATTGAAGCTTCCCGAACCCCCCGAGCCGTACGATGCCTCCGACGCTTTAGCAGTAGCCCTCTGCTATGTCCACAGGATGAGGACGGGGGTATGATAGCGTACCTTTCCGGGAAGTTAGCTCAGAAGGGCCCCACCCACCTCGTGGTAGATGTAGGAGGGGTGGGATATTTTGTGCATATACCTCTCTCAAGCTACGATAGGGTTGGGGAGGTGGGGGAGCAGGTCCAAATCCTGACATATCTGCACGTGAAGGAAGATGGGATGGAGCTTTTCGGCTTCGCCACGGAGGAGGAAAGGGAGCTCTTCAGGACGTTAATGTCGGTTTCAGGGGTGGGGCCCAAGCTCGCCCAGGCCGTGCTTTCGGCCATGTCACCTGAGGAGTTCAGGAGGGCTGTGGTAAGGAACGACCTTGGAAGGCTCACCTCGGTCCCTGGGATAGGGAGGAAGACGGCCCAGAGGCTGGTCCTGGAGCTTAGGGAGAAGTTCGGAGAGGAGGTCCAGGTCGCCCCCGAGGTGAAGGGGGCATCAGATGAGGCGTTCTTAGCCCTGCTTTCCTTAGGTATGAGGGATTCGGAGGCGAGGATGGCCTTGGCGAAGGCCAGGGGAAGGTTGGGGAAGGAGGCTTCGATAGAGGAGCTTATAAGGGAGGCGTTGAAGGGATAAATGTCCGAGGCCCTGCGTTGAGGAGGTCGGTCGAGCATTTAATCGCTCTGGTATTGGGGGCAGTTCTGGCTGCCCTCCTGGGAACGTTGGCCTTGGACCTCGCTGTGCTCCCCGTGATCACCAAGCACGGAAGGTCCATAGAAGTTCCGGATGTAACGGACAGGCCCTTGGAGGAGGCGAGGAACATCCTCTCGGAGAAGGGGTTCAGGGTGAGGACTGAGGAGGAGAGGTACGACCCTTACGTTCCGAAGGGATGCGTAATATCCCAGAGGCCGGAGCCCTTTTCTAAGGCGAAGTTGGGAAGGAGGATATATCTTATAGTGAGCAAGGGAAGGTCCTTGAGGGAGGTCGTGGATGTGTGCGGAGTTTCGGTTAGGCAGGCGAGGCTGAGGTTAAAGCAAGTAGGTCTCAGGCTCGGGGAGATGAAGGAAGTCCCTTCCTCCGTGCCCAAGGGTGTGGTCATAGGGCAGGCGCCTAAGGCGGGGACGAAGGTGCCCGAGGGGACGAGGGTGGACCTTATAGTCAGCTCCGGGCTTGGACCCAAGAGGATGCCGGACCTGGTAGGCATGCCCTTGGAGGAGGCCGAGGAAGTCCTGGAAAGGGAAGGGCTGTCCTTCCGGGTGGTCCAGGTGCCGGATACGACTTACCTTCCAGGGACGGTCCTCAGGCAGGAGCCTGAGGCGGGAGCTAAGGCCGAGGGGGAGGTGAAGCTCTGGGTCAGCGGGTTGGCACCTTAGACGTTCCCCTTTGGAGGACATATATGCCCGAAAGGGTTGTGGTCAGGAACAGGAGGGCGAGGCACGACTACGATATACTGGAGACCTACGAGGCTGGGATAGTCCTCAAGGGGACGGAGGTGAAATCGCTGAGGGAGGGGAGGGCGAGCATCCAGGACGCATATGCGAAGGTCGAGGATGGAGAGGTGTGGCTCCATCAGATGCACATAAGTCCCTACGAACGGGGGGGAAGGTTCAACCACGATCCGAAGAGGCCGAGGAAGCTTCTACTTCATAAGTACGAGATCAAGAAGTTGATGGGCCGGACCCAGGAACGTGGATTTACCCTCGTGCCTCTCAAAGTTTACTTCAACGATAGGGGGATAGCTAAGCTCGAACTCGCCCTGGCCAAGGGGAAGAAGCTCTACGATAGGAGGAGGGAGATAGCACGGAGGGTGGAGGAGAGGGAGATCGAGAGGGCATTGAGGAGGAAAGGCTGAGATGTCTTTGATGGCGTACCTGTTCGTTCTAGGTTCGCACATAAGTTCGGCTTCGGACGTCCTTTGGGTGACGGCCGATACCACTTATCACCTTCGTGCCTCCGAACTTGAGGGACACATCTGGGTTCCCCTTTCCGAGCTGTCGCGGGCCTGGAAGGCCGGACTGGAATGGGATCTGGCCACTATGAGGGTGACCCTCACTTCGGACGGACATGAGGTGGAGTTCGTCCCGGAGGATCCCTTCTTCGTAGTGGACGGGGAGATACACCACCTGCCTGTCCCTCCGAGGATGTTGAAGGGGGAGTTACATGTGCCCTTAGACTTACTTCTCCCTTATGTTTCCTCCTTCGTCCGGGGAAAGCTTAAGTGGAAGGAGGGAGGGGTAAATATATTGGGGGTCTCCATAGAGGAAAGGGCCAACGGGACGCTGATAGTCGTCCGCACCTCGGAGCCCCTCCGCGCGGAGGCTGCCCTGGCGTCGGGATGGCTCCATTTGACGCTCTACAGGGGAAGGTTGGACACTACAGCTATGGGTTCCTTAGGACCCGAGGGGGCGGTGAGGGAGGTGAGGGCTTATCAATATTCCCATTCGGCCCAGATATCCTTCCGTTTAAAGCCCGGAGTCTCGGACTATCGTATGTATCCCAGTCCGGACCCCAAGAAGGTCGTCGTCCTGCTTTGGCAGAGGGCGAAGAAGCCGAGGAAACAGGAGATGTGGGCGTACCGCACTGTAATCATAGACCCGGGCCACGGTGGGAGGGACGAGGGAGCTGTGGGACCCACGGGGTTGAAGGAGAAAGATGTGGCCTTGGACATAGCCTTAAGGCTTGCCAAGCTCCTCAGGGAGGAGCTTGGGATGCAGGTGGTGCTCACGAGGACCGAGGATGTATTCGTCCCCCTTCAGGAGAGGGCGAGGATCGCCGTAAACGGAGGAGGACAGTTGTTCATAAGTCTCCACTGCAATTCAAGTAAGAATCCGAAAGTAGTAGGGATTGAGACTTACTTCCTTTCCGAGGCCAAGACGGAGGACGCGAGGGAGGTGGCGAGGAGGGAGAACGCTTCTTTGAGGTTCGAGGAGGTCATCCCGAGCTTGAAGGAAGATAACTTCCCCCTGAAGGACATACTTACGGACATGCTTTCGGACCAGTTCTTGAAGGAGAGTCAGAAGCTCGCAGCGTGCGTCCAAGAGGAGCTCGTAAGGGGCTTAGGGTTGGAGGACAGGGGGGTGAAACAGGCGGGGTTCTACGTGATGCTCGGAACCGGGGCTGCCATGCCCAGTGTGCTGGTGGAGCTGGGGTTCATATCCAACCGGGGGGAGGAGAGACTGCTCAAGACATCCGCTTTCAGGAGGAGGGCTGCCCTGGCCCTCTTCAGGGCGATAAGGAACTTTAAGGAACAGCAGGAGAGGGCGATAGCTCTTCAAGGGGGGAGATGAGGTTTCGTGCGCTATGTCTGACGATGTTCCTAGCCTCGGTCGCCTCGGGGGAGCTCGCCGGGCCCACGGCGAAGCTCACGATAGCGAGGCTGAGGTATTCCGGGGGTGGAGATTGGTATAACGACCCCGATGTTATACCTAACCTTTTGGCTTATATAAGGGAGCATACTAACATCCACACCGCGGACGACGAAGCTAGGGTCGGGATCATGGACCCAGAACTTTTCTCCTACCCAATCCTTTATATTACGGGACACGGTAACATAAACTTCTCGGAGGAGGAGGCGAGGAGGCTGAGGAAGTATCTCATACACGGAGGGTTCCTCTACGCGGACGACGACTACGAGATGGACAAGGCCTTCAGGAGGGAGATGAAGAAGGTCTTTCCGGACGAAGAATTGGTAGAGCTGCCTTACGATTACGGGCTGTTCCATTGTTACTACGACTTTCCCGGGGGGACTCCTAAGGTGCACGAACACTATCCAGGACCCCCGAGGACCTACGGGATCTTCCACGACGGAAGGCTCTTGGTGCTTTATACCTATAACTCAAATATAAGCGACGGCTGGACCCCAAGTCATAACGACCCTCCGAGGATAAGGGAGGAGGCCCTCAAGTTTGGAGTAAACATAGCAGTCTGGGCTTTAATGCAGTGAGGACTTGACAAGGACGTATAGGGATAGTTATATTCAGCATAAGGAAATAAGGATGTATTTGGGCAAAGTTATAGGCACAGTGATTGCCACGAGGAAGGACGAAAGCTTAAAGGGAATCAGGCTCTTGGTCGTCCAGCCTTTGAACGAGAGGAGGGAGCCTTCGGGTGAGCCCCATGTGGCCGTGGACGTCATAGGGGCGAACAGGGGTGAGGTTGTGTTCTTGGTGAGCAGGAGGGAGGCCATTGAGGCGCTTCCAGAGGCGTTCGGGCCCGTAGATGCGGCGGTCGTTGGGATAGTTGATAGGGTGTACGTTGAGGAGAGAAGGGAGTAGCTATGCGTTGGGAACAGGAATATCTACAACCGGAGGAGCTGAAGGCCCTTCAGATCCGGAGACTTAAGGAGTTAGTTGCCCGCGTGTACGAAAGGGTACCGTTCTACAGGAGGGCCATGGACGAGAGGGGGGTAAGACCTGAACATGTCAAGTCTTTAGAGGATCTGAAGCTCCTTCCCATAACCGACAAGGAGATCCTCAGGCAACATTATCCCTTCGGGATGTTGGCGGTGCCTACGTCGGACATCTTAGAGATACACGTCTCCTCCGGAACCACTGGGGATCCGACGGTCGTGGCCTACACGAAACACGACATAGGCCTCTGGTCGGAGGTCATGGCCAGGACCATAGCCTGCGCGGGTGGAACCAAGGACGACCTTATACATAATGCGTACGGTTACGGCCTCTTCACGGGAGGACTCGGCGTACACTACGGGGCGATAGAGCTGGGAGCTTCGGTGGTGCCGGTATCCGCCGGCGGGACCAAGAGGCAGATAAAGCTCATACAGGACTTCAAACCCACCATCCTCACCTGTACCCCGACCTACGCCCTCTACATGGCCGAGGAAGCGAGGGAGATGGACATAGACCCCAGAAAGACCTCCTTAAGGATAGGGATATTCGGGGCGGAGCCCTGGAGCGAGGGGATGAGGAGGGAGATAGAGGCCGCATGGGACCTGTTGGCGACCGACATCTACGGGCTCTCCGAGATAATAGGTCCTGGGGTCGCCCAGGAGTGCCCCGGCCAGGACGGACTCCACCTCTGGGCCGACCACTTCCTCCCCGAGGTCCTGGACCCGGACAGCCTTGAGCCCGTGGGGGAGGGTGAGGATGGGATGCTCGTGCTCACAACCCTCACCAAAGAGGGGATGCCGCTTCTGCGTTACGCCACGAGGGACATAGTGAGCATAACCTATGAGCCCTGCCCCCACTGCGGCAGGACGATGCCTAGGATAAGCAAGATAAAGGGGCGCACTGACGACATGTTGATAATAAGGGGAGTCAACGTGTTCCCCTCGCAGATTGAGAGCGTGCTCATGGGGATAGATGAAGTACAGCCCCACTACCAGCTCGTAGTCACCAGGGAGAAAGGTCTGGATGAGCTTGAGGTCTGGGTCGAGGTCGAGGAGAGGCTGTTCTCGGACGAGGTGAGGGCATTGGAGGCCTTGGAGGAGAAGATAAGATCGGAGATAGAGGGGGTTTTGGGGCTCACTGTCAAGGTCAAGCTCGTTGAACCCAAGACGATAGAGCGGAGTATAGGCAAGGCCAAAAGGGTCATAGACAAGAGGAGGATATGATCCAGTTGATTATGTTATCGAAGATGGAAGGTTCCTCAGGGATATGGATCGTCGACTCCCATACACATGCGTTCCCGGACTCCCTGGCCTCGAGGGCTATGGAGGCCCTCAAGGCCCTGGACGGGAACCATCCGAGCTACTCGGACGGGACGATAGAAGGTTTGAAGGGTAGTATGGATATGGCTGGGATCTCAAGGGCCTGGGTGATGCCCGTGGCGACCAAGCCCTCGCAGGTCCGATCGATAAACGACTGGGCGAAGGAGGTCAGTGACGACCGGATAGCGGCCTTCGGTGCCCTGCACCCGGACTTAGAAGACTGGGAGGGGGAGATAAGTAGGATCAAGTCCTTAGGCCTTCCGGGCGTGAAGATGCACCCTGATTACCAGGACTTCCTCCCCGACGATCCCAAGATGTTCCCCATGTACGATGCACTGAGGGCTGAGGGACTCATCCTCTTCCTCCACGCTGGGGACGACATAGCTTTCCAGAGGCCGGGCTACGGGTCGCCGGAGCGGATAGCCAAGGTCCTAAGGGAGTTCCCTGGGTTAAAGGTCGTAGCAGCGCACCTGGGAGGGTTCAGGATGTGGGACGCTGTTGAGGAGCATCTCGTGGGCAGGGACGTTCTCCTGGAAACGAGCTTCTCCTTCGCCCATACGGCCTGCTCCCAGATAGAGAGGATAATAAAGAAACACGGCACCGAACGGATCCTCTTCGGCACGGATTCCCCATGGAAGGACCAGAGGGTCGAGGTGGGGAACATCTTCTCCCTGAGGCTTCCCGATCGGGAGATAGAGATGATATTGGGGAGGAATGCGGAGGAGCTGTTGAGGGATTATCTCTGAACAGGAGGCGACCATGACGGCGAAGCAGCTTTCCATCTTCTTAGAGAACCGTTCGGGGAGGCTCCACGAGGTCACGGATGTGTTAGGAAGGGCCGGAATCAACATAAGGGCGCTTTCGCTTGCCGATACCTCGGACTTCGGTATACTCAGGCTCATAGTTGACAAGCCCGACGAGGCGTACAGGATATTACGGAATTCGGGATTTACGGTCAGGGAGAGCGACGTGCTGGCCGTGGAGGTGTCGGACCAGCCGGGTGGGTTGGCCAAGGTGTTGGAGATATTCAGGAATGGGGGTATAAACGTGGAGTACATGTACGCCTTCGTGGAGAAGAGCGGGAAGAACGCTATAGTTATCTTCAGGACGGAGGACATAAGCCGTTCGTCCAACCTCCTTTCGGAGCATGGGGTCAGTCAGATAGAGGGGGAGAAGCTGTACAAGATGTAAAGGAGGTGATGCCTATGAGGTAATGTTTACAGTGGTAGTAGACAAAGTGTAATCCTTAAGCCAAAGGGGGAGAAGATGAAACATCTGTTGCTGTCCGTATGCCTTGTCCTAGGGTTCCTCGGGACGAGCTCCGGGATGGAGAAGAAGGTAGATATATCCGGGAGGATAATTTACCGCGGCAGGTGGTACGACCTGGACTTCGACAAGGACAATAAGTTGAGTTCCCTCAACCGTCAGAACTGGTTCGGGAACTTGTCGTTGACTTTGAAGTTTTCCCCCACCGAGCACGTAAGGGGGTGTTTCGAACTGTCCAGGACCATCTACGGGATAGGGAATTACGGCGATCTGGAGGTCAACCCGCAGTTGAGGGATGAAGTGGGCGATAAACCTTTGCGCCTTCCTCCCCCGTACACCGAGGACGAACAGTGGGAGATGAGCTTAATGCAGGCCTGGGGGGAGGTGGACCTGCCGCTTCCTTGGCCCGCTTCCGTAAGGATAGGGAAACAACCTCTGAAGCTCGGGGAGAACGGACTTTACCTTAACACCTATCCCAATAGGACCTTCGCGCTTGTGGGGAAGGCCGAGCTTCCCTATATAAAGCTTCAGGCGGGGGCCGTGAAGCTTTACGAAGGGATCCGGGCAAAGGAACCGAACGACGATGCTAACATCTACTACTTGAAAGCCAAGAGAAAGCTTGGGGGACAGTGTTTCAGCGTCTTTGGGGCGTATTTTGAGGACGCCTCTGGCCCCGATACCGCAGGCGTCGTCAAAAGCTCCTACAACCTCGGGGTTGCGGTCGAAGGACGGTTGGCGGTCTTGAAGTACAAGACAGAGTTCGGATACCTCTGGGGCAAGGATAAGGTGGACACAGATGTGGCGGGGTACTTCTTCATGGCTAGGATCTGCTGCCCCAAGGGACATGGATTCTTGGAGTTCGGATGGGGCTCGGGGGACGATCCGACCACTGCGGATAAGATAGAAGCTTACCTTCCTCCGGGACCCTTCTACCCTTACGCATGGGCGTACGAGTATAGGTTCATACACTGGAGATGGAACAGCTCACGATTTGGCAGGCACACCCAGGCCATGATGGAGCCCTTAGCCCCAGGACTCGAGGCCACGATCTATGCTAAGGTGGGGCTCAACTGGAAGCTCCCTCGGTGGCGTCTGAGTGGTCAGGAGGCGTTGATATATCTAGGGCATCTGGAGGGGTACAACCCAGCGGACACCGATAAGTTCTCCACCTTCGGATACGAGATAGACAGCGTGATCAATTGTAAGCTTTACAAAAACTTCTCCTATCAGTTCATCTTAGGGTATGTGATACCGGGGGATTACGTGAAGGATATGACCCCAGGGGACCCCGCCTGGGGTATACGCTCACAGTTCGTCTTTAACTTCTAAGTAAGGAGGGGGATATGTTTCGGAAGGGGTTGATGTTGCTGTTGGCGGTATGCTTGGCCATCTCCGGTGCTCATGCGAAGAAGGAGCCTTACAAGGTAGGGGCGGTGTTTGCGATAACGGGACCTGCCTCCTGGCTAGGTGAGCCCGAGAGGAACACGGTCCAGATGATAGCCGAGCAGGTCAACAAGGAGGGGGGGATAAACGGCCATCCCCTTGAGCTCATCATAGAGGACACGGCTGGGGATGAGACCAGGACCGTGAACGCTGTCAACAAGCTCATAAACAAGGATAAGGTACTGGCGATAGTGGGTCCCTCAAGGAGCGGGACCACGTTGGCCGTGGTCCCCATAGTTGAGAGGGCCAAAGTACCCCTCATCTCTTGTGCCGCTGCCGAGGCCATAGTCTCCCCTCCCGAGAAGAGGAGGTGGGTCTTCAAGACCCCTCAAAAGGACAGCGACGCGGTGATAAGGATATACGAGCACATGAAGGAGCGCGGCATAACCAGGATAGCGATCCTCACGGGCACCACGGGATTCGGGGCGCAGGGGAGGAAACAGCTCAAAAAGTATGCCTCCAAGTTCGGGATAGAGATAGTTGCGGACGAGACTTATGGCCCCAGGGATACCGACATGACCCCCCAGCTTACCAGGATAAAGGCCTCGGGAGCTCGGGCCGTCGTGAACTGGTCCATAGTGCCGGCCCAGTCTATAGTCCCCAAGAATATGAGGCAGTTGGGGATGACTATACCACTTTACCAAAGCCACGGCTTTGGGAACATAAAGTACGTAAAGGCTGCCGGTGAGGCGGCAGAGGGGGTGATATTCCCCTGCGGAAGGCTCCTGATAGCTGAACAGCTCCCGGACGACCATCCCCAGAAGAAGGTACTCATGGAGTACAAGAGGGCGTACGAGAGGAAGTTCAAGGAACCCGTCAGCACGTTCGGGGGACACGCCTACGATGCCTTTTGGCTCGTGATAAACGCCCTCAAGGAGGTAGGACCGGACAGGGCGAAGATAAGGGACTACATAGAGCATGTTAAGGGGTTTGTGGGAACTGGGGGGATATTTAACTTCTCCCCGAAGGACCACAACGGCCTCACGAAGGACGCCTTCGCTATCCTCACGGTGAGGAAGGGAAGGTTCACTCTGTTGGAGGACTGACGGTATACTTAGGGGAAGGATGTCGACAAGCGTCCTACTTCAGCTCCTCTTCAGCGGGATCACGGTGGGGAGCATATATGCCCTCACCGCCTTGGGCTTCAACCTCATCTATAACGCAACGGGTATCATAAACTTCGCCCAGGGAGAGTTCGTAATGCTGGGCGGCATGACAGCGGCCTGGCTTGCAGGGGCGGGTTTCCCCCTCTGGGTCAGCTTCGTACTGAGCGTGGCGCTCGTGGCCGCGTTGGGGGCGAGCTTCGAGAGGCTCTGTATACATCCCCTAAGGTCCCCTCAGATCCTGAGCCTGATAATGATAACGATAGCTGGCTCCATACTCTTCAGGGGAGCTGCTATGTTCCTCTGGGGTAAGCAGACGGTATATTTGAAGGCGTTCTCCGGGGAGCGTCCCGTAAAGTTTCTCGGAGCCGCGCTCCATCCACAGACCCTGTGGGTGCTCGGTACTGCCTTAGTTATAACGATCTGTCTCCACCTCTTCCTTTGCTATACCCTCCTGGGTAAGGCCATGAGGGCCTGCGCCTCCAACAGGACAGCGGCGAGGCTCACCGGGATACCTGTGGACAGGATAGTTCTGCTCTCCTTCACCCTGAGCGCGGGGATAGGGGCTGCCGGAGGGGTCGTGGTCACCCCCATAACCCTCATGGACTACCAGCAAGGGACCTTATTCGGGCTCAAGGGGTTCAGCGCGGCAATCTTAGGGGGACTCGGTAACCCCAATGGGGCCTTCGCCGCCGGGCTTATGATAGGAGCTTTAGAGTCGCTGAGCGCGGGGCTCGTATCCTCGCACTACAAGGATGCCGTGGCCCTGGTAGCGCTTTTAGCGGTTCTATGTTTCAGGCCTGAAGGGATATGGGGTACGACTACCCGACGCTGAAGACGCTCGTGAGGGAGCTCTCGGAGGCCACGGTCGGAGGGAAGGTGGGAAAGGTCCTGAAGGCGGAAGGGGGGTTGTACGTAGAGTTCGGGGGTTCGGTCGTCATCTTCTCCGCTGAGTTAGGGTTCCCTTGGACGTTTTTGGTGGAGGACGTCCCCCTAGGTGCCAGGTCTACCTGGGAAGCCGTGAGGGGAGCTGTGTGCAGTGAGGTTATCCTTCCCTCGCAGGACAGGGTCCTGGAGTGGAGGTTGGAGAAGAGGGGCCCCTTGGGGGACAAGATAGAATACAGGCTCGTGGCCGAGCTTATGCCCCACGGTGATGTAGTGCTCCTGGACGGAGAAGGGAAGATCTTGGAAGCTCTCAGGAGGATAAGGAGCAGGGGAACGTTTCCCGGGAGGTCCTACTTCCCTCCGGGTCCCTCCGGTAGGCTTGATCCGGAGGTCACGTCTATAGAGGATTTCAGGACGAGATGTCTGGCATATCCGGACCTGAGGACGGCCCTTTCCAAGGTGCTTTCTTGTGCGGACGTTAACACCGCGGAGGCCGTGCTCGGCCTTTCAAATGTCGATCCGGAGGTCCCCCCTTCGGGGTTCAAAGGTTGGGTTAGGTTACTGGAAGCTGCGAGGGAACTTTACGATGGACCTCCCGAGCGGGGTGGGTATCTGATACTTGACGGAAGGGATGAACCGGAGGACTTCATAGGGTACAGGCCGCTTCGAGCCCTAAGGAGCAGAGCTGCCCCTAGCCTGAGCATGGCCATCTCTGAGGTATTCAAAAGGAAGGTGAGGACGAGCAGGCTGGAGAGGGATAGAGCCGAGGTAAGGCGCAGGCTCAAGTCCTTGCTCAGGTCCAGAAGGAGGAGGCTTGAGGCGATAGAGGGAGACATGGTCCGGGCAAGGAGGGCCGAGGAGTTCAGGAACAAAGGAGAACTTCTGGCGGCCAACCTCCACGAGGTACCCAGGGGAGCGAACGAAGTCTTGCTCCCCTCCTTCGAGGACCCGGAGAGGAAGGTGAAGGTCGAGCTGGACCCGAAGCTCTCCCCTGCCGAGAACATGGCCAGATACTTCACATCGGCCAAGAAAGCCCAGACCGCCCTCGGGGTGCTTCCAGGAAGGAGGAAGGAGACGCTCGAAGAAATAGAAAAGCTTGAAGGGTACCTGAGGGAGCTGGAGGAGGTGGGGAACCTGGAGGAATTAGAGGAGTTCACGAGGAAGCTGGGAGGTCTCCTCAGGGAGGGTGGAAGGAGGAAGGGGAGGGAGGAAGTCCGGGGGTTCAGGAGGTACGAGATAGACGGCTGGGAGGTCCTCGTCGGGAGGGACGGAGAGGAAAACGACAGGCTCTTGAGACGCGCCTTACCCGAAGACCTTTGGTTCCACGTATACGGGGCTTCCGGAGCACACGTGGTGCTCAGGAGGGGGGAGAAGAAAGAACCTTCGACGGAAGTTTTGGAGAAGGTGGCTGGGATAGCGGCGTACTACAGCAAGGCTAAGACGTCCGGGGTGGTCCCCGTTACGTGTACGCAAGTGAAGTACCTCAGGAGGCCCAAAGGGGCAAGACCCGGCGAGGTGATCGTAACGAGGGGGAGGACGCTCTTCGTCGAGCCCAGAGTACCCGATACCTCAGGAAGATCTTGACGGGTTAGATCTTTCGTAGATGACATTAAAGTCTTGACAAGTCAATAAAAAGCCCTTACCTCCATAGCTCCTTGCCTCAATGCGAAAATCAAAATAAGAGAACTATGCCCGTGCTCAGGTCCTATCTGTCAGGCTCATTGCTTATACTTCTCCTTTGGGGGCCCACGCAGAGCCAGGATGGACCTTCCTCAGCTCTTTTCACACCTACTAAACCTTCCGCAAGACCCCTCCGTTCCTTCCTCAACAGGGGGATATGGCCAGGGTACATAAACTACGGGAAGCACATATTCGAAACTGCCCCGGTGAGTGCCCTCTCCTACGAACTTTACGACCGTATGGGTTACCACATATTCAGGGGATACCCTCTTATAAGGTGGACCGAGACCAGGTCCGACAGCATGGGCCTCCAGGTCAGCAATGTTATGAGGAAGGTATACTTCTTCAGGTTCTTCGGGAGCCTCGTAGTGTCCCAGGACACCTATAGGGGATGGAAGGTAGGGCTTATATTAGGGGACAACATCCGTACCACCCTTACTCCCCTCACCCTCCAACTGCCGAGGTGGCAGGGGATAAGGATAGATGGAGAATCACCACGTCACGGGTTCACCCTGCTCTTCACAAGGGGATCAGCGGGCAGGTTTTCGACCTTACACCACCAGAGGGAGTGGAGTCCCGTACTTTTCTACGGCGGACGTTGGTACTCTAAGACGACGGAGACGGTAACCTTAGGAGCAACTTTCCTCAACCAACATCAAGTGGACGTGGAATCCGGAAGAGGGAGCTTCCTACATGGAACGCTGCCTTACCAGATGGAGGTCCCTGAAAGGATATATGTAAGGATAACGAGCGATGCGCCTTTGGACGGAACGGTCGCTGGTGCTTACGAGGTCAAGCTGAAGTTGTACGCTCGAAAGGACGGTAAAAGGGTGACTTTGACTTCCTATCCCACTGTGGGGCCCGGTGCTAAGTACGAACCCTCGCTCGTCCCCTCGATCTCTGGGAGGAGGGTAGGGGACCGTTGGGAGGCCAAGGGGGGCGAAAGTATAGAATTCACCTTCGACATCCCGGACGTGGATGTTGTGGAGAGGGCAGTGTTCGAGGCCAGGGTCTCGGGGGACTATAGGATAAGTGTGCGCCAAGTCCACAGGTTCCTGAACACTTCCGGAAAATTCCCAGCCTGGGAGGAGAGGTCGTGGCCTTCCCCCTCCAATCCTAAGCGTTACTATGGAAGCCCGAACTATCCCTTAGACTTTAAGCCCTCAGAGGATATCCCGTACTACACTGTGGCGAGGGCGCCGGGTAACCCGGGACTTGGCGAAGTAAGGAGGGTAAGGTTCGAATACGGGATACCGGTGGGACAATCGTCCTTAGGGATGGACCTCAAGGTCGAGTCTGAGGAGGTGCTCGCAAGGGGGGAGATAGTATATAACCTTAGGGAAGCACGCTTTCCCTTTGCGAACGATTCTCTTGGGATCATGGGTAAGCTCTCCCAGGAGGGAAGCTGGGCCTACTACTTAGGCGTAGTAAAACCTCTGAACATCGGGCTCCTCAACGTAGAGCTAGGCGGGGAGCTGTTCAGGATGGACCCGGACTACGGAGGAGGTTACGATAGCAGGAGAGGGGGGATGGTCTTTTTCACTGATAGGGGAGGGTCCAAAGGAGCGGACGCCGTAACCCAAGAGTTCCCCTTAGTAGCCGATAACGACGACGGCGACATATGGGCCGACGACACCCTCAACGACGAGGGGAGGTTCCAAAGGGCATATCCCTATAGGTACTCCGGAGGGGACGCATATTCAGGGGTATATCCTGGGTTGGACATGGATGGGGATAACTCCCCGGACACGGACAGGGACAGGAACGGAGTGCCGGACTGGACCCAACCATTCCTCCTCTATAACTCCGACCCCGCGGACTTCGTCTACGGCCTGGACTTCAACAACAACGGTTACGTAGACTTCAGGGAAAACGATGACCATCCCGACTATCCTATAAGGAGGGATCAGAGGGGGTTCCATGCGTACGTGGCCCTCCTGAGGCCCCTTCCATGGCTTGAGAGGGCCTCCGTAGGTGGATACTATGTACGTGAGATAGCGGGCTGGGGCAGGGCCAAGGCAGTTTACGCCCTCATGCAAGCGGCGTGGTTCCCCCATAGGTCATTGGACCTGGAACTTAAAGATGACTTTAAGTACGTTATGGATACGATAAGGGATGACGTGTACGAATTCTCAGTAGGCCCTAACGACAGCATGAACATAGCCTCCCCTCTCTACCCACCTCCCCGGGACCCCCTTACCATGAAGAAGAGCCTGGTAAACACATCCTTTTTAAGGATCGATTACAGGCCCCTCAGGTCTCTAAGGTTTATGACCCACTTCGTCCACTTTATCAACAGACAGTACGCCTACACTGATCCCTGCGGGGTGACCCAAGAGGACGATCTCTTTACCAAACTTTCCCTCGTCTCCCGGGCCGAGTACACCTTCTCCTGGAGCAGGTTTAGGCTTTGGGCGGGGGCCAAGTACATGCTCAGGAGGGAGGAGAGAAGGAGCGCACGTGGACCTACCTCCTTCATCAGCTTCTTTGCTCCCATAGTTAAGGTCTCCTTCGAGTTCATGCCGGACTGCACCTTCCAGTGGGGTGTATCGGGGTTCGGGAGGCTCCCGATGCGCTTCGTGGACCATGTGGACCGGGACAATAGTTACAGAGAAAGGACGATGGTCTTCCTCATTAATGCAAGGACAGATAAGTACTTAGGTTTATTTCCAGTGAACATAAGCTTCGGCCTCCAGCTCCACAG
>DTYS01000115.1 GCA_012961755.1 Candidatus Latescibacterota bacterium | reverse complement strand
CCTCCCCAAGGTGGAGGAGGCAAAGCCCAAGCAGATAGAGATAGCCACCGAGTAAATCGGAGGGCCCGGCTCAAAGCCGGGCCCTTAAAGTAAAGTGGAATAAATATGAACCGGGGGATGGTCGGCCCATCCCCCTTCAGCATATCCTCGGAAGAGGATCGCCCGCCGGAAGGTCCATAAGCCTCCTACCCCCTGCCCTCGTCCTGAGGATCACCTTACCCGGATGTTCCTCTACGACCCCTCCCACGATCTCGGCGTCCCTTCCTAACGGATGGTCCCTCAGAGCTCTTAAAGCCTCGTCCCTCTCCTCATACGGGACTATCGCTACGATCCTTCCCTCGTTTGCGGAATAGAGGGGATCTATGCCCAACAGCTCGCAGAGGCCGGACACCTCCTGGCTTATGGGGACCTTCTCCTCCAAGACCTCCACCCCGAGCTCTGTCCCCTTGGCCACCTCCCATAAGGTCCCCGCCAGCCCTCCCCTTGTTGGGTCCCTCAGGAACTTGACGGAGGGGCAGGCGTCCAGTAGGGCTTCCACGAGGGAGTTTACGGGAGCGCAGTCGCTCCTTATCTCCCCCTCGAACTCGAGCCCCTCCCTTGCGGCCAACACCGCCATCCCGTGCTGCCCCACCGTGCCGCTGACCAGGATAGCATCTCCGGGGGAGACCTTGTGGAGTCCCAGCTCCACCAGCACGGGTCCGACCCCAGCGGTGTTCACGAAGAGCCCGAACCCCGTGCCACCCTCCACGACCTTCGTATCTCCGGTGACCACCTCGACGCCCGCCTCTTCAGCGGTGAGAGCTATGGATTCCAAGACCTTCTCCAGCACTTCTCCGTCCAATCCCTCCTCCAGGACCAGGGCGCAGCTTATGAAGGATGGCCTCGCGCCCATGACCGAAAGGTCGTTCACGGTGCCGCAGACCGCGAGCCTCCCTATGTCGCCGCCCGGGAAGAAGAGGGGTGCTACAACATATGTGTCGGTGGTAAAGGCTAGGCGCCCATCCTCCCAGGGGAGCACGGCTCCGTCGTCTAAAGGCTTAAGGTACGAGCTCCCGAAGTACCTAAGGATGCCTTCGACGAGCCTCCTGGCTTTCAGCCCCCCTCCTCCGTGGTCCATACTTATCGTCTCCACCTTACCTCCCGTACCTGTACCAGGCAGCGCAGGCTCCTTCGGAAGAGACCATACAGGCTCCTACGGGATGCTCAGGAGTGCAGGCCCGGCCGAAGAGGGCGCACTCCGGAGGTGAGCAGGTCCCCCTGAGCACATCCCCGCACCTGCAGCCCGATGGCTCCACGGCGGGCTCCACCTCCACCGGAATCGTCTCCGCATCCCACTCCCCGAACTCCTCCCTGAGCCTAAGCCCGCTTTCAGGAACAGGCCCGAGACCCCTCCATTCGTCGTCCACCACCCTGAAGACTTCCTCCATAAGCTCCCTGGCCTTCGTATTTCCATCGGGTCTTACCACCCTCCTGTAGGCTATCTGGACCTCGGCCATCCCCTCGGCCTTCTGGCGGGCCAGAAGGTATATCCCCTGAAGCATGTCCAAGGGTTCGAACCCGGTTATAACGCAGGGGACCCCGTAGTCCCTGGCCAAGGGACGATACGGTTCCGAGCCTATGACGACGCTCACATGCCCGGGGCACATGAACCCATCTATCCTGACATCGGGGTCCTCCAAAAGGCAGCGCATGGCTGGGGGAATAAGTTTATGGGCCACAAGAAATTTTACCTTGTGCAGGTTCCTGCTCCTCGCCTCAAGGACCGTGGCCGCCACGGCCGGGGCCGTCGTCTCAAACCCTACCGCCAAGAAGACCACCGTTCCATCGGAATCCTCGGCGAGCCTTAAGGCGTCCAAGGGGGAGTAGACCACATGGACCTTGGCACCCATCGCCCTCTCCTTGAGTAGGCTCGAGGAGGACCCCGGGACCCTGAACATGTCCCCGAACGTTGCCAAGGTCATCCCTTTCCTTCCCAACGCTATCGCCCTGTCGAGGTAAGAGTTGGGGGTTACGCAGACCGGACATCCTGGACCGGAGCGCAGTTCCAGGCCGTCCGGGAGCATGGAGCGAAGGCCCGAACGGAAGGCCGAGACCGTATGAGTGCCGCAGACCTCCATGAAGGAGAACCTCCCCTTCCCCACCAGCTCCCAGATGGCGTCCGCCAACCTCCGGGCCACCCTCCCGTCCCTAAAGGCATCTATGTATCTGTTGCTCGGCCGCGCTGCAGGCACGCCTATCACTTCCCTCCCTCCAAAAGCTCGTCCAGGCTCGGTGAGAGGTCACCAACGATGTTGCTGTCCGCGAGGCAGACCTCCTGCCCGAGGACGTATACCTTATCTCCCTCATACTTTCCGACCTTAAGTTCGGCCAAGAGTTCCTTCCCGTGCAGGAGCCTCGCCACTATGCGCGGGGAGTCCAGTCCGTAGGGCCTGAGGTCCTCATGCTTGCCCAGAAATTCCTTGGCCCTCAGGAACTTTATGTCTGACAGGAGCCTGTTTGCCCTCCACGACTTCATCTTCCCCTCCTCGGGCTTCTTCAGGTACCAGTCCCCAGAGGATGTATCCTTCTCGCAGACCACCATGCTGTCCCCGTAGGCGAGCTCTATCCTGTCGACCCTGTCCCTGTCGAACCTCACGACGTGCTTGTCCCTGAGGTCCATAAGGTCCTTCTTGAGGTAAGCCACGAAAGATGAGTCCACCATAAATATGGGGTCACGGCTCATATCCTTGGCATAGTACCTCCAGTCCTTCAGCTTCCCAACCCTCAAGGTCTTCTGGGCCTTCTCCTCCCCGAGCCAGACCGTCACCTCCAAGGAAGGCTCGTCTATACCGTAGTTCCTCAGGTCCTCCTCTGAGGGATGTTCCACGACGAACTTCCTCGCCCTTTCGGTCCTGAGCCTGGAAAGGAAGGAGCGGACGGTACTACCGTCCGCCCTGAACTTCCCCGGCTCCTCTATCTCCCACTCGTCCCCGCTCCCTGTGAGGACGAACTTCCTTCCGTCGTACTTCAGAACTACCTTTTTGGCCTCCTCCCTCCGGAAGGGAAGGACCCTCCTCTCCCTCAGGTCGAACAGGCCCTGGTCCAACCTCGTCCTCACGTATCGCTTCGAGAGGAAGACCTGGGGCTTCCCGGCCCACATAGCGAAGGCGTAGGACCCTGTGGGGCTGAAGTCCCCTACGCAGAGGGTGTCGGTGGTTGTATCTTTGAAGGTCAAGGCCACCTTGACCTTGGGATGTTCGAGCCCGAACTTCCCGAGGTTG
>DTYS01000114.1 GCA_012961755.1 Candidatus Latescibacterota bacterium | reverse complement strand
GGCGACAGGGACAGGACCTTTATGATGTGGGAGGAGCTCTTTCGGGAGGGGGTCTTCGTCAACCCGGCCATCCCTCCTGCGGTCCCTCCCGGAAGGGCGCTTCTGAGGACGAGCTACATGGCCACCCATACAGAGGAGCAGATGGATAGGGTCCTGGAGACCATGGAGAAGGTCGGGAGGAAGGTCGGGGTGCTCGGGAAGGAGGTATAGTTCCATAAGGCTGGAGGTGGTACGTCCATACGGATAGAGCCGGTGGAGGGGAAGAAGGACCTCGAGGAATTCATCCGCCTTCCATGGAGGATATATAGGGGAGACCCGAACTGGGTTCCACCCCTCCTAAGGCAGGAGAAGGCCAGGTTCAACCCCGGGAAGAACCCGTTCTTACAGCATGCCGATGTGGCCCTCTTTTTGGCTAGAAGGGATAGGGAGCCGGTCGGAAGGATAGCCGCCATAGTGAACCACGCACACAACGACTTCTGGAAGGATAAGGTGGGGTTCTTCGGCTTCTTCGAGGGGCCCGACGACGAGGACGTCGCGGGGAGGTTGTTCGAGGAGGCGGGAAGGTGGCTGAGGGAGAGAGGGATGGAGGTTATGAGGGGGCCTATGGAGTTTTCCACGAACGAGACCTGCGGCATGCTCGTGGAGGGGTTCGGGTGGCCTCCCATGGTTATGATGTCCTACAATCCTCCTTACTATCCGAGGCTCCTCGAGTCTTTGGGATTCCAAAAGGTTAAGGATCTGTACGCCTTCTACATAAGGGCGGACACCCCTGTCCCCGAAAGGGTGGCCAGGATAGCGCAGTTGGTGCGGAGGCGGACTGGGATAAGGGTGAGGTCGCTCAGGGCGAAGGAATACTGGGACGAGGTGGAGAAGGTTAAGGTAATCTACAACTCCGCCTGGTCGAGGAACTGGGGGTTCGTGCCGATGACAGATGCGGAGTTTGAGCATATGGCTAAGGAACTTAAACAGATAGTTGAACCCGAGCTCGTCCTCTTCGCCGAGACCGAGGAAGGTGAACCTGTGGGATACTCGATGGCCGTCCCGGACGTCAACCAGGTCCTGAGGAGGATAAACGGGAGGTTGGACCCCATATCCCTCGTTAAGGTACTTTGGTACTCCAGGAGGATAAACGAGGCGAGGCTTATGACGTTGGGAGTCAAGGAGGAGTTCAGGAGGAGGGGGATAGAGACGGTGTTCTACATAAAGACCTTAGAGGCGGCCAGAAGGCTGGGATACGTCGGGGGGGAGCTCTCTTGGACCCTGGAGGACAACCATCTGATAAACAGGGCCATAGAGACGATGGGAGGCAAGAGGTACAAGACATACAGGATATTCGACAGGAAACTTTAGCGGCACTGTGCTCACGTATGCGGGTCCTGGTCACAGGAGGGAACGGTTTCGTGGGGAGTCACGTCGTAGAAGCCTTGGTGAGGAGAGGGCACGAGGTCACCTGTCTCGTGAGGAGGACGAGCAACCTCAAGTGGATAAGACACCTGAAGGTCGCCTATCGTTACGGGGACCTGAGGGACCTCGGGACGCTCGTGGATGCGGTGATGGGGGCCGACGCTGTGCTACACTTGGCGGGGGTCGTGAGGGCATCCCGTCCCGAAGGGTACTTCATGGTCAACCTTCAAGGCACCGAGAACGTCCTCAGGGCCTGCGAGAGGGGGAAGGTTAAGTACTTCCTCCTTATGAGCAGCTTGTCCGCAGCAGGTCCAGCGGAAGGGCCAGAGCCCCTGAGGGAGGGAGAGGAGCCAGGTCCCGTATCCTCGTACGGGATGAGCAAGCTGAAGGCAGAGCGGGCTGCCCTGGCCCGTTCGGGAACTTTCAAGGTCTGCGTATTCAGGCCCCCTGCCGTATACGGCCCGAGGGATACCGAAACCTTAAGCTTCTTCAGGTGGGCCAAGAGGGGAATCTTGCCCATACCCGCAAGGAGACCGGGCCTTTTAAGTTTGATATATGTAGAGGACCTGGCGGAGGCCTGCGTTATGGCATCGGAAGCTCGGGCCGAGGGAACCTACTTCGTCTGCCATCCCGAGCTCACATGTTGGGAAGAGGTGGGGAGGGTCGTGGCCACAAGGTTCAGGAGAAAGGCCGTTCCGATATACTTACCTTTTCCTTTGGGTTACACAATCTCACTTTTTGCGGAATTCGTAGGACGCATAACAAAGAGGCCTCCCCTCCTGAGCAGGGAGAAGGTGAGGGAAATGGCCAGCCCCTACTGGATATGTGATCCGTCCAGGGCCGAAAGGCACTTCGGTTTCAGGGCGAAGGTCGGTTTGAGGGAAGGTATGGAGAGGACCATAGGGTGGTACATAAATAAGGGATGGCTTTGAAAGACTGGAGGGTCTGGGCCGAGCTTCTGAGACCTATGGACGTAGCTTTTCTGGCCTACCTCACCGGCCTCGGGGCCTTCCTCGTGCTCTTCCATGAGGGTGTACCTTACTGGCCCTGGCTTGTGGGACTCCACATGTTGGTCATGTCTTTGGTCTTGCTCTTTATATTCTGGGCCGAGGGCGAGGGAGTGCGGGGCCTTTACGGTTCGCCGAAGCTCGTCCATATGGTAGCATACAGGCTCATCCACTTCTTCCGCACCACGTATCCCGGATGGCTGTACGCCCTGCTCTACAAAGAAAGTGGGCTTCTTATACACATCATCTGGCCGGGTACCTTCGATTGGGTGTTCATAAGGATGGACCAGATACTCTTCTTGGGCTCCCATCCGAGCATCTTGCTCGGGCAGCTCGGCGACAGATGGTTCTGGCTCACAGAATACATGAGCTTCTGTTACGCTATGTACTATGTCCTACTTCTCATCGTGGGTTTGACGCTCTACATCAGAAGGAAGTACCTTGAACTTGAAAGGATGCTGCTTCAGGTGGGACTGGCCTTCTACATATGCTTCGCCCTGTTCATACTCTTTCCTACGGAAGGTCCGAGGTTCACCTTGACCCATCTCGGGGCCAACAGACTGCAGGGGGGCATCTTCTTCAGCATCGCACAGGCCATAGTGAACACCGAAGGGTACCCAGGATGTGCCTTTCCAAGTTCCCATGTAGCAGTGGCCTTCGTAGCCCTCACGGCGGTGAGGCGGTACGAGCCGGCCATGTACAGGATAATGCTACCTTTGGTGGTAAGTCTTTTCATCTCCACGGTATATGGAGGATACCATTACGTCGTGGACGTGTTGGCCGGGATCGGGGTAGGATGGCTAGGAATATACCTCGGGGAGAGGATAGAGAGGTGGTGGGTTAGACGTTCCTTAGAGGAGGAGATATATGCGATATAAGCTGTGGACCGCTGCCCTCCTCCTTTGGACGTCTCCTTCGTTCGCCACGAATCCGGTGGACGAAGCTCTTTACAGCGTCGTCCACGATCTTTATAGGGCCTCCTGGCTGGAGAGGGCCATGAGGGAGGTGACACGCCTGGGTGACCTGAGGTTTCAGTTGGCCCTCTGCGCGGGCATGGCAGCCTACGGGAGGGATTACGATAGGGAAAGCGCAAGGTTGCGTCTGGCGGCCCTTTCGGGTTCCGGG
>DTYS01000113.1 GCA_012961755.1 Candidatus Latescibacterota bacterium | reverse complement strand
TGCAGCTTACCGAGGGTGAGGTGGACTGGGATGCGGTTATGGAGGCCATGAAGGCCGTAGGCTACGACGGCTGGGCCTTCGTGGAGCTTCCACTTCCCGAGAACGATACAGGAGGTTTCCTGAGGAGCACCTACCGGAAGGCCTCCGAGATAGTCAGGTAAACTAAGCAGGAGGTGGAGATGAAACACAGCGTATTGATGCACGAGCCCGAGGACGACGTCAGTGTGGCAGTGGTAGATCTGAAGGCCGGGACCGAGGCGCGGGCCGTGACCCTTGAAGGCCGATATATCGACACGGTCAAGGTGACGGAGGACATCCCCCTCGGGCATAAGGTAGCCATGAGGGACATATCCGAAGGCGAGGAGGTCATAAAGTACGGCCGTCCAATAGGCCGTGCTACGAAGTCCATAGCCAAGGGTTCACATGTCCATGTCCACAACATAAAAAGCATGAGGTGGTGAGATGAGGAAGGAAGACCTGAGGTTGATGGGATACCGAAGGGAGGACGGAAGGGTCGGAGTCCGCAACCATGTGGTGGTAATACCGGTGGACGACCTTTCCAATGCCGCGGCGGAGGGCGTGGCGCACCTCGTGAGGGGCACGATGGCCATCCCTCATCCTTACGGCAGGCTCCAGTTCGGGGAGGACTTAGAGCTGACCTTCCGGACGCTCATAGGCACCGGCAGGAATCCGAACGTCGCAGCAGCGATAGTGATCGGCATAGAGCCGAACTGGACAGAAAGGATAGTACAGGGCATAGCCGAGACGGGAAAGCCCGTCGAGGGCTTCAGCATAGAGCGTTCAGGGGACCTCAAGACCATAGAGGCGGCCGCACGTTGTGCGGTCCGGTTCGTCCAGGGGGCGTCGGAACTTAAGCGGGAGCCCTTCGAACTCGGAGAGCTCGTCGTGAGCGCCAAGTGCGGAGAGTCCGACACCACGCTGGGCCTGGCCTCCAACCCAGCCGTGGGAAGGGTGTTGGAGAGGCTCGTGGAGGCCGGGGCCACGGCCATATTCGGCGAGACCAGCGAGATAACGGGGGCTGAGGACATAGTCGCCTCCCAGGCGGCGACCCCCGAGGTGGCTGAGGAGTTCATGAAGGTCTTCAGGAGCTACCAGGAGTTCATAAGGTCCCAGGGCGTGGACCTGCTGGGCTCCCAGCCCACGCAGGGCAACATAAGGGGAGGTCTTTCCACCATAGAGGAGAAGGCCTTAGGGAACGTCCAGAAGATAGGCAGGAACAAGGTACAGTCGGTGTTGGCCCCTGCCGAGGAGCCCAAGGGGCCGGGGCTGCACTTTATGGATTCCTCGAGCGCGGCAGCGGAGATGGTCACCCTCTGTGCTGCCGCAGGTTCAGTGGTGCACTTCTTCGCCACGGGCCAGGGGAACGTGGTCGGGAACCCGATAGTGCCGGTAATCAAGCTCTGCGCCAATCCCGTAACCGTGCGGACCATGTCCGAGCACATAGATGTGGACCTCTCGGACATGTTGAAGCTCGAGCTCTCCCTGGACGAGGCTGCCGACAAGCTTATGGACATGCTCGTCCGCACCGTCAACGGACGCCTGACCGCGGCCGAAGTGCTCCGCCACGATGAGTTCGTGCTCACGAAGCTCTACCGGAGCGCGTAGGGTCGTGCTGGATGTTCCTTACGGGAGGGGGTGCGTGAGGCTTCCCCTCCCGTGCGAGCCCGACCTCCTCCTTCCAGGGGAGGGGTCCGAGGTGGACCCCGAAGGGGCCCTGACGGAGGCCGTAGGACATCCCCTGGACACCCCTTCCCTGAGCGAGCTCGCCGAGGGGAGGAAGGAGGTCGCCATAGTAGTGGACGACGACACCCGTCCCCCATATGCAAGGACCCTCCTGCCCCCCCTTCTGAACCTCCTGAGGGAAAATGGGGTG
>DTYS01000112.1 GCA_012961755.1 Candidatus Latescibacterota bacterium | reverse complement strand
TGGAAGACGCGGCGGACTCAAAATCCGCTGGAGCTCGCCTCCGTGGGGGTTCGACTCCCCCCTTCGGCACTATTTTGGCCTCCGGTCCTTCAAAGCTCCATCGAACATCTGTGCCAAATGAGGAACCGGACGTGATAGTGGGTTGAGGAAAGGGAAAGACCCGATTTAAACCTTCGGAGGAAGGTCGGGCTATGTCTTTTAAAGACATGGCCTTTTTATTTGGTAGGACAAAAAGCTCTTGGACGGAATTCATTGCCATAGAGGATCCAAGATACTCTGGGACCCCTCGGATGCCTTGAGGGAGCTTGCCTATGTCGAAGGGACTTCGTAAACGTCCTTCCTTGACATCTTAATTTGACTTTTGTATACTCAAGGAGAGCGAACTTGTTGATAATTTTAAAGTTTTTGGAGTAATTTTGCCTCCACCTTGGAGATAATATGTATTCGTCCGTCAGGGAGCATATATTTGATGTCCGTCATCTACCGCCAGCTATTCTAGGGGAGGTGCTATGGCCAAGGCTCCGGAGAAGATGGAGAAGCTCGTATCGCTCTGCAAGCGCAGGGGGATAATATTTCAGTCCAGCGAGATATATGGAGGACTCGCAAGCTGTTGGGATTACGGTCCCTTAGGCATAGAGATGAAGAGGAAGGTCAAGGAGGTATGGTGGCAGAAGGTCGTGAGGGAAAGGAAAGATATAGTAGGGCTCGATGCGAGCATACTTATGCACCCGAGGGTATGGGAGGCCTCAGGACATGTGGAGAGCTTCTCGGACCCCATGGTGGACTGCAAGAGCTGCAAGCGCCGCTTCAGGGCGGATGACCTTGAGGACGAGATGTGCCCGGTCTGCGGCGGAGAGCTTACAGGAGCCAGGCAGTTCAACCTTATGTTCAAGACCTCCATGGGCCCCCTGGAGGACGAGTCCTCTGTGGTGTACCTCAGGCCGGAGACCGCCCAGGGGATATTCGTCAACTTCGTAAACGTCCAACAATCCATGAGGTTGAAGCTTCCCTTCGGGATAGCCCAGATAGGGAAGGCCTTCAGGAACGAGATAACCCCCGGAAACTTCATATTCCGCACGAGAGAATTCGAGCAGATGGAGATAGAGTACTTCGTCTTCCCCGGCACGGACGAGGAGTGGCATAAAAGGTGGACGGAGGAGAGGTTCAGATGGTACGTAGATCTCGGGCTCAGGGACGACAGGCTGAGGCTGAGGCCCCACGGGGAGAACGAGCTGGCGCATTATGCCAAATCCTGCGTCGACATAGAGTACCTGTTTCCCTTCGGATGGGCGGAACTTGAGGGCATAGCCAACAGGACCGACTACGACCTAAGGAGGCACTCGGAATATAGCGGGAGGAGGTTGGACTACTACGACGAGGGGAGCGGCAAGAGGATAATTCCCTACGTTATAGAGCCCTCGGGAGGTGTGGACAGAGCCCTCCTGGCCTTCCTCGTGGACGCATACGACGAGGAGGTAGTAAAGGGGGAGACCAGGGTGGTCCTGAGGCTCCATCCTAAGCTCGCCCCTATCACCGTGGGGGTCTTCCCTTTGGTCAGAAGGGAGGGGATGCCGGAGAAGGCCTTAGAGATAGAGGAGATGCTCCGTCCCTACTTTAACGTCTTCTACGACGAGAAGGATTCGATAGGAAGGAGGTACAGGAGGATGGACGAGGTCGGGACCCCGTACGGCGTCACCGTGGACTCCCAGACCATGCAGGACGACACCGTCACCGTTAGGGACAGGGACTCCATGGAGCAGGAAAGGGTGCATATAAAGGAACTTGTGAACTACATAGAGGAGAGGATATCCTCCTGGAGGAGGCCCGAGCACATAACCGAGGAGGTGTGGACCTAGAAGGTGAAGGTTGGGATAAGGGGAAAGCTCTCGGCGGTCCTGCTCGGAGTGGCATTGGTCCCCGTAGGCGTCCTTGGGGCCTACGGTATATATAGGACCACGGTTGCCCTACGTAGGACTGCGTTGGAGGCAGCTCAAAGGGCCGCTGAGATGAAGGCTAGGAGGGTGGAGGACTTCCTCCAGACGACTCAGGAGGACATTTTGTTTTTAAGCCTCATCTCCCCCGTGCGGCGCCTCGCGGACGCCCTCGGGGAGGAGGATACCCTCGGTGTGACGAGATGGAGGGAGGTGGTGGGCAACATACTCGGCACGTTCTCACAACAGAGGAAGGTCTACAGGAGGCTGATATTCTTCGACGATGAGGGCCGGGGGTTGGTCCAGGTCTACTCGGATGGGAGGCAGGCCTGGCTTCTGAGGGGGATAATGGATTCCACTTTGGGAACCTCCGGACCATTGGAGTACAATCTGGACGTGTCGGATTCCGAGCGCAGGAAGCGGGGTAAGCTTGTGGCCTCCATACTCCCGAAGGGGGTGTTGGACAGGGTCCAGGGAGGAGGGCTGGAGTGGGGGGAGGGTGTGGCGTTGGTGCATCCGGACGGAGAATACTTAGCCAAGATGGGTGTCGGGTTCAGGGGGAAGGGTCTGCGGGAGGACCTGCCCGGATCGGCGGTCGAGAAGGTATTGTCCGGCGATGCCGGGGTGACATCCGTGGGTGGGGACATAGTAGCGTACGCGCCCGTGCTCCTCTTCCCCAAAAGCGGGAGGAAGGAGGCAGGATACTGGGTGTTAGTGGAGAGGTGGCCCGAGGGGGTGATGTTCGCATCCGCGAGGGAATACAGGAGGAC
>DTYS01000111.1 GCA_012961755.1 Candidatus Latescibacterota bacterium | reverse complement strand
GAGGAGGAAAGGGAAGATATGGCCCAGGCCGATCCCCTCCAGTCTCCCAAACCATCCCCGCAGGGAGGGAGCGAAGATGGCGTTCCAATGGGAAAGGCTGCGGAATACGGCCAAGGGGGCGAAATCTTCGTTATTTCCCCCCCTCGCCCCTTCCATAGAAGTCGAGAACCAATCCAGCCACCTCCTGTGTAGCCGGTAGCGGAGATATCCTGGCGTCAAGAGGCTCACCTCGAGCGACCTCTCCCTCATCCTGCTGGCGAGGAGGGAGGGGGTGACCCGGCTTACTTCGGGAGAGGGGGAGGTGAGGTAGAGGTTGAGGTCTCCGGGTATAATTCGGATGTGAGGATAGACGGCCTCGAGGGTTTTGAGTATACAGGCGTTGAGGTCCCTCAGCTCTTCGCTTATGTACGTCAGGGAGCCCGGAAGGCCGAGGACCAGTATCCCCCTTCGCCCGAGCTTCCCCTCAGCAGAGAGAAAGAATTCCTCGGTAAACAGCCGGTTTACCTGGAGGTTAGATGGATCTCTCAGCCCTATAAAGATGAGGTCGTATTCGTGGGGGGACCTCCGGACGAACAACCTCCCGTCCATATTGTGGACGTGGACTCTGGGGTCATCCAGCTCGGACCTGACCGCGGGGCCGGCGAACCTTCGGACCACTTTCAACAACATGGGGTCCAATTCGGCGTAGTCTATCCTCCTTACCGTCGGATGCTTCAGGACCTCACGGATGACGCCTCCGGCACCCCCGCTCAGGATCAGGACCTCCTTCGGCTCCGGATGGGAAAGCATGGGGATGTGGACGAATTCCTCCACGAAGGCTATGTCCGGAACTGGTGCTGCCACGACGGGGACGCCGTTGGAGAAAAAGGTGTACTGGCCCTCTTTTTCCAGGACGGCGATGTTCCCATATATGGAATTTCCGTAGTAGACCACCTTCTGGCACTGCCACTGACGCTTTACCGAAAGCCTGTGGACCTGATCCGCCCCCCTGCCAAAGAGGACGTATCCGACGGCCACCAAGGCCGCCGAAGTCCCCACCGATATTATCCCTTGCCGGAATGGCTTCAGGAGCATCGGACATACCGCAAGGTTCAACAGGGCGACGATGAGGGCTATCCGGACGGAATGGAGGTAGGGGACCATAAAGTACACCAAGACGATCCCGCCCACGATGGTCCCGAGGGTCTCGTAGAGGTAGACCCTTCCGACGGCCCAGGAGGCAGGTCTCCTGTGTGCTTCCGCGTAGAGCCGACAGCCGAAAGTGAACAGCGCTCCATGGGGGAGGCTTACGGGGAGAAGTAAAAGAAGGGAAGAATAGAAAATAACCGAAAGCCCGAACCCTTCCCCGGGAACGGCTCCTATGGCCCCCCTTAAACTTCGGGTCCAGTATACAGCCAGGGGCAGGGCAAAGGAAAATATCGTCTGGACGAGCACATAGGCCTCGAGCTTCTTCCTTGAGCTTTCTATCTTCTTTCCGAGCAGGAAGGAACCTGCGGCCTCGAGGACTAGCCAGTTGGCGAGTATGATCCCTATGGATAGCTCGTTGCCGGAGAATACGATCAAAAGTTCCCGGAGCAGGAGCACCTGGGCCACGATGCCGCTGAAACCCATAACCCATATGGCGAGCGTCATTCCCAGATGCCCGGGATGCTGTACCCGCAGAACTTGCATCTACCATTTCGCACGTTGTTCTCTAAGACCTGGAAGTGTACCCTGTATATCACCCTCTTCCCACACCTCGGGCAGAAAGTCGAGTTGTACTTGTGGCCGGGGACATTTCCGATGGTAACATAGTGAAGGCCCACGTCCACGGCTATCTTATGGGCCTTCTCTAAGGTCGCTATCGGCGTCGGAGGGAGGTGGGTCAACCGATAGTTCGGGAAGAAACGGGAGAAGTGTAGCGGGGTATCCTCTCCGAGGTTCTCTTTGATCCACTCGCACATCCTCCTTATATCCGAATAATCGTCGTTAATCGTCGGGATCAGGAGGTTGACGACCTCGAGCCACTTCCCCTCCTGCCTTACGATCTTCAGGGTCATCAACACAGGCTCGAGTTCCGCGGAGGAATTGTCGTAAGCCTTCTTGGTGAAACCCTTTAGGTCTACGGTCACGGCATCGGTATATCGCAGGAGCCTCCTGAGGGGCTCAGGGTTCATGGAACCGTTGGAATGCCACAGTATCCTCAGCCCCTTGCCCTTGGCCAGCACCGCTATGTCGTAAACGTATTCATAGAACGCTGTGGGTTCGTTGTAGGTAAAGGAAAGTGTGGGGATGTTCTTACGCAGGGCTATCTCGACCGCCCTTTCAGGAGTAATGTCATAAGTCTCTAAATCTCCGGGACTTGCCTGGGAAAGATGCCAGTTGTG
>DTYS01000110.1 GCA_012961755.1 Candidatus Latescibacterota bacterium | reverse complement strand
CTGGGATACTGGCGGGAAGGAGAGGTGATAGGGGCCACCGCCCAGAAGGTGTTCTCTATGGAGGTGGGGGAGATATCCGAGCCCTTCAGGGACCCTCAGGGGTACTATCACATCATAGAGGTGCTGGACAGGAGGCCCGTGGGGCTTAAGGCGCAGGAGAAGGTAATAGTCAACAGGCTGAGGGCTCAAAGGTTCGGCAGGGTCTACAGGGACTACATGAACGCTGTCAGAAGGGAACTTGGGCTCGAGGTGGACTCCGGAGTGGTGAACTGGCTCGTGGGACATTTCGTGGAGACTGGAGGAAGGATGGAGGGGTTCACGGACGAGGACAGGGAGAAGGTGCTCCTGAGGTACGACGAGGAGGAAGTGAAGCTCGGGGAGTACCTCGACTGGCTCTCCGACCTCGGGCCCGGGCCGAGGAAGCTCCTGGATAGCTCCTGGGTCGCGAGGTCGGCCGAGAAGTTCGTCGAGGACTATGTCCTCGTCCCGTACGCGGCGCACAGGGAGGGGGTGGACCGTTCCGAGTGGCTCAGGTCGCATCTCGACAGAAGGCTCAAGGAGATGATGGTGACGGAGCTCAAGAGGCGGGAGGTGGACGGTAAGGTGATAACGCCGGAGGCCGTCGAAAGATATTACGAGGAACATAAGCAGATGGACTACTACAGGCCGCCGAGGGTCGTCATACGGGGTATAATATTGGACAGCCTGGGCTGGGCCCAGGAGGCGTACAGGAGGGTCAAGGCGGGGGAGAGGATGGCGGACGTGGCCAGGGACTATCCGGCCTTCCACGGCAGGTACAGGAACTATGACCAGTTCGGCATCTACCTCACGGATGAGGCCAAAAGGAGTATGGGGGCCACTTTGATAGAGCTCGTCTCAAGGGCTGAGATAGGAAAGGTCAACGAGCCCATAAAGGTTCCCTTCGTGAGGGGAGGGGAACAGCTCGTAGGGTACGCCGTGGTTAAGGTCCTGAGGAGGGAGCCGGAAGGGGTGGAGCCCCTGAGCACGACGTGGGTGCGGAGGGACGTGGAGAGGAAGATAAGGGTGACCGAGGCCAAGAGGCTTCAGGAACTTTACGACAAGTGGGTGACCGAGCTGAGGGTCAAGTACAACGATAGGATAAAGATTTACCAGGAAAGGCTCAAAGCCGTAAAGTTACCCGAACCGAGGATGAGGCCGGGGTTCGGAGGGGCGAAGCCCGGGTGAGGGGGAGGCGATGGGGATCAGGTGGAAGGTGCTCGCGTCCGCCCTCGTCGTAGGAGCTATATTCTTATATCTAAGGGTCCGTGAGAAGAGGCTCGAGGCGATGTTCTCCGGCCCTTACGAGGTATGTGGTGAGACGGAGGAGTACTACCCCCGGTGCAGGTACGAGCTGGGGGAGTACGCCCTGTACACCGGAGGTTATGCCCTGCCCGAAGTCATCCCACTTCCCGGCGAGGAGCTGAGGTTGGGATGGACGGAACAGAGGGAGGCCGTGACCTCGGCCACCATGCCAGTGGAGGACAGGCTTAGGTGGAGGAGCGCTTACAGGGAGCGCATCCCTTCCAGGACACTCAGGGTGGTCTATCCTCCGGACGGGGCCGTCTTCCCCCCGAACCTCTGCGAGCCATCCGTTGAGTGGGAGGACAAGGTGAACGACCTGTGGCAGGTCGAGGTCGGGATCTCCGGAACTTCCACGAGTTGGAGCTTCGTGACGAAGGAGAGGAGGTGGTGGTTCCCCGAGAAGGTCTGGAGGAAGGTCAGGGGGCAGGTCGGCAAGGACGTCTGGCTCAGGGTTAAGGGGGTGAGGCGCGGGGAGGGAGGAAGGGTCCTGGCCTCGCCCGTCGTACACTTCAGCATATCTCCCGACCCCGCGGACGACTACCTGATATACAGGTCCGTGACCCCCCAGTTCCAGACCATAGAGACCCCGGACACTTACATAAGGGACATAAGGTCGTTCGAGACGAGGCCCTTCCTCATCGCCAGGGGGAAGTATTGCTTCAGTTGTCATACCTTCTCATCCAAGGAGGGGACCTGCGGGATGATGTCCATAAAGGTTTACTTCATGGCCACAGGGGGAGCACCCCTCAGCTCCTTGGGGATTCTGGAGCTTTCCTCCGGGAGAGCTTACAGGGTCAAGGTTCCCTATCCCAAGGGATTCACATATATGGCATGGGACCCGGAGGGCGAGAAGCTCGCCATCGCGGTCAGGGAGAGCTTCGCTTCGTCCACCCCCATAATCCACGAGACCCAGGAGCTTAGGTTCCAGTCGTCGGACATAGCCGTGTACGAACCATCCAGAGGGACGTTCCACCTACTGCCCGGGGCGGATTCCCCGGAATATGTGGAAAACTTCCCCGCCTGGAGCCCGGACGGCAGGAGGTTGCTCTTCTCAAGGACGAGGCCGGGGGTAAGCGCGAGGCTCGTGAAGTACGACGTGTACGCTTTGGATTACAACGATGGGAGGGGAGGGACGCCCGTCCCGGTGCCGGG
>DTYS01000109.1 GCA_012961755.1 Candidatus Latescibacterota bacterium | reverse complement strand
GAGCGCTTGTCCCTCTCTTTCTGGGACACGATTCGAAAGGCGGCTCGAACGTTTATTTCGCATCGATGGCGTCACACCGGCTCCTCGCCGCCGCTGCCACCGTGACGGCGCTGCTTTGACGGGCTGGTCGATGAAGTGATCGGTAAAGGTATTGTTCTGCTCCGGATCCAGCACCTCCAGCAGGGCCGAGGCCGGATCGCCACGAAAATCGTTGCCCAACTTGTCCGGGAGCCGATAAAAGGCGGCACGAGGGTGCGGCTGACCTTAGTGGCCAGGCATGGGACCACAAATTCTGCGAAGCTTGAGTTCGTGGTGGACGGTAACGTCACCTACCGCGTTCCCAGCATCGGAGCTTGGGGCTCCGGACACCTGCCCGTGGAACGGGCAGGATAAAATTGGAGCCAACGGTCGGACTCGAACCGACAACCTGCGCATTACGAATGCGCTGCTCTGCCGATTGAGCTACGTTGGCTCCTTGAAAATATAGGGAAATGGTGGCGAAAAGTCAAGCCCCTTCGGAAGAACTTGTCGCAAAGCTCCGAGCCCTTCCCCACAGGCCTGGGGTCTACAGGATGAAGGACGCGGAGGGCAGGGTGATATACGTGGGGAAGGCCAAGGACCTGCACAACAGGGTCCGCTCGTACTTCGTGGGCTCGGGGGACGGTCGGCCCCAGTTCGAGGCCCTCGTGCGCCAGATAAGGGACTTCGACTACATAATAACCGATTCCGAGAGGGAGGCCCTCGTACTCGAGGCCCATCTGATAAGGGAGCTCAAGCCCAAATATAACATAACACTGAAGGACGACAAGAAGTACCCCTACCTCAAACTTACCCGGGAGCCATTCCCGAGGCTACTGGTGACCAGGAGGCTCGAGAAGGACGGGGCGAGATACTTCGGGCCCTATACCGACGTCAAGGCCATGAAGAGGACCTTGGAGCTCGTGCGTAAGCTGTTCCCCCTCAGGGACTGCAACCACAAGCTTCCCCAGAGGTCTCCGGAGCGTCCCTGCCTCAACTACCAGATAAGGAGATGCCTCGGGCCCTGCAAGGGCGACGTGGATCCTGAGGATTACGACAAGGTGGTAAGGCAGGTCGAGCTCTTCCTCAAGGGGAGGGGGAGCCAGGTCGAAAGGATCTTGGAAGATTGGATGTGGGAGGCGGCGAAGAACCTGGACTACGAAAAGGCGGCCGAGCTCAGGGACAGGCTCGAAGACCTCAGGAGGACCCTCTCCCGCCAGAAGGTCGCCTCCCCCACGCCTGCCGACTGGGACGCGGTCGGGGTCTTCCGAGACGACGAGGAAGCGTGCGGCGTGGTCCTGGAGGTCAGGGAGGGGAAGGTGCTGGACAGGAAGCATTACTTCGTAGGCGGCGTTATGGGGAAGCCCCCGGAGGAGGTAATATCGGCGTTCCTCAGGCAGTTCTATTTGGACGCCCTGGAGGTCCCTCCCGAGGTCCACCTCCCTTGCCCCCCCGAGGACGAGGAGGAGCTTGTGGAATGGCTCTCCGAGAAGAGGGGAGGGAGGGTCGTCCTCAAGGTCCCCCAGAGGGGGGACAAGGTGAGGCTCGTGGAGATGGCGGCCAAGAACGCAGAATGGCTTCTCCTCGAAAGGAGGTTCAAGAGGGAGAGGCTCAGGGAGGAGGTCCCCTACAGTATAAAGGCGCTCCAGAGGGACCTT
>DTYS01000108.1 GCA_012961755.1 Candidatus Latescibacterota bacterium | reverse complement strand
CCCTTCGGACGTTCAGCCTTTAAAAATACGGACTTTCGGGACCGAGCGCAAGTAAGGGCGGTTGACATCGGAGGGGGGTTTTGTTATATTTCTTCGGAGAGGACGATATGAGACCTGAAGATCAGCTCATAGGAAGGCGCAGGGAAAAGCTCGCTAAGTTGAGGGAGATGGGCGTAGAGCCTTATCCCTATAGGTTCCAGGCTACCCATACCTCCCGGGAGGTAAAGGACGAGTTCGATGCCCTAAGTTCCGCCCGGGACCCCGTCTCCTTGGCAGGTCGGATTATGTCCATAAGGGAACATGGGAAGACCTGTTTCTCACACATACAGGATGGGGAAGGGAGGATACAGATATACATAAGGAGGGATGTGGTGGGGAACGAAGCGTTCTCCGCCTTCAAGCTCTTGGACATAGGCGACATCATCGGGGTCAGAGGCACCGTCTTCCGCACCCGCACGGGGGAGATAACCGTAGAGGTGAGGTCCTTCCAGGTGCTCTGTAAGAGCCTGAGGCCGCTTCCCGTAGTGAAGGAGAAGGTGGAGGGAGACAAAAGGATAATCTACGACCCCTTCACCGACAAGGAGCAGAGGTACCGCCAGAGGTATGTGGACCTCATAGTGAACCCGGATGTGAGGGAGGTGTTCCGCAGACGCACCGAGATAATCCGAGTTCTGAGGGAGTTCCTGGACGAGAGGGGATTCTTGGAGGTGGAGACGCCCGTCCTCCAGCCGGTGTACGGAGGAGCATCCGCCAGGCCTTTCGTCACCCATCACAACGCCCTGGACATGGACTTGTACCTCAGGATCTCCAACGAGCTTTACCTTAAGCGACTGATAGTGGGGGGATTTGAGAAGGTGTACGAGTTCTCCAAGGACTTCCGCAATGAGGGTATGGATAGGCTCCACAATCCCGAGTTCACCCTCCTTGAGGCCTATCAGGCGTATGCTGACTATCACGACATAATGGACCTCACCGAGGATATGCTCTCCCATGCCGCTGAGGAGGTCCTGGGCACCACTAAGCTCGTCTACCAGGGCACGGAGGTGGACCTGACCCCGCCCTGGAGGAGGATCAGGATGTTGGAGGCCCTGGAGGAGGAGGTGGGGGTGGACCCGAGGGAACTTTCGGACGAAGCCCTCAGAAAGCTTTGCCTTTCGCACGGGCTCGATGTGGACGGAGGCATGGGAAGAGGTAAGATGGTGGACAAGCTCTTCGATGAAGTGGTCAAGCCCCAACTTGTGCAGCCCACCTTCGTCGTGGACTATCCCGTAGAGACCTCCCCCTTAGCTAAGCGCCACAGGGACGATCCCGAGCTCGTGGAAAGGTTCGAACTTTTCGTCTCGGGGATGGAGATAGCCAACGCGTTCTCGGAGCTGAACGACCCCGAGGACCAGATGAGGAGGTTCCAGGAGCAGATGAGGCTTCGGGAGAGGGGGGACGAGGAGGCCCAGGTCTTAGATCGGGACTTCATAAGGGCCTTAGAGTACGGAATGCCCCCTACAGGTGGCCTGGGTATAGGGGTGGACAGGTTGGTGATGCTCTTCACAGATATGCCGTCGATAAGGGACGTTATCCTGTTCCCCCACATGAGGCCTGAGTAGGTTGTGGGGCTGATGCCTTCTTACGAGTTCTTCATAGCCAAGCGATACCTACGCTCCAAGAGGAGAACGAAATTTATATCACTTATAACCTACATCTCGGTCGGCGGAGTCGCCGTCGGGGTAGCTGCTTTGGTGATAGTACTGTCCCTTATGAACGGCTTCGCCGGGGAGGTGCGCAACAAGCTTATAGGCATGGACGCCCACATAAGGGTCGGGAGGTTCCACGGTCTTCCGATGACGGAATGGCGTGAAGTTGTGGAGAAGGTGAAGAGGGTCCCCCACGTAGTCGGCGTCTCCCCCTTCGTATACGGGGAGGCGATGTTGGCCTCCAGGGCCGTCACCGCCGGGGCGGCGGTCAAGGGTGTGGACGAGGCGACGGTGGACCAGGTCTCCGACCTCGGGAGGTACGTGGTCTTCGGGGAGATGCTCCTGGAACCTCCAGAGGGCCCTCCTGGTGTGGTCCTGGGTGTCGTCCTGGCCGACAGGCTCAGGGCGACGGTAGGGGATACCGTCTATATAGCTACCCCACAGAGCCTGAGCTCGGCCCTCCTATCCGTCCCGAGGTTGCACAGGTTCCGGGTGGTGGGAGTCTTCGAGAGCGGGTTCTACGAATTTGACGCCTCCTTGACGATCGTCTCCCTCCGCTCGGCCCAGATGCTCTTCGGCATGGAGGACGCCGTCACCGGGCTCGAGGTGAAGACCGACGACCCCTACAGGGCCGAGAGGGTGAAACGGGACATAATGGGCGAGCTCGGTTATCCTTACTACGTGAGGACGTGGGCCGAGATGAGGAGACACCTCTTCAGTTGGATGACCATAGAGAAGTGGAGCAGCTTCATAGTGCTCAGCCTGATAATCTTAGTGGCGGCATTCAACATAGCCAGCACCCTTATCATGATGGTCTTGGAGAAGACCAAGGAGATAGGTATACTCAAATCTATGGGGGCTACTGCAAGGAGCATAGGGAGGATATTCATGTTCGAGGGGCTGGTGGTAGGAACCGTGGGCACCGGTGTGGGTGTGGCCTTGGGAGCCCTGCTATGCTTCCTGCAGGAGAAGTTCAAGCTCATATCCCTCCCTCCCGACATCTACATAATAAACGCCGTCCCGATAGATATGCGCGTATGGGATTTCATATGGGTCTCCGTGGCAAGCGTGGGGATATGTTTCCTGGCCTCGTTGTACCCTGCCCGGAGGGCAGCTGCCCTGGACCCGGTGGAGGCCATAAGGTATGAATGACGACGTGGTCCTGGCAGTCCACGACCTTCACAAGACCTACATTATGGGAGATGAGAAGATAGAGGTCCTCAAGGGAGTCGACATGGAGGTTAGGAGGGGGGAGATATTATCGGTCGTGGGACCCTCCGGGGTCGGGAAGAGCACCCTGTTGCACATAATGGGGACTTTGGACAGGCCCACCAAGGGAAGGGTCCTGATAGACGGCGTCGACGTCTTCGAACTTTCCGAGAAGGACAGGGCCCGGTTCAGGAACCGTGCCGTGGGCTTCGTCTTCCAGTTCCACCATCTGCTTCCGGAGTTCACGGCCTTGGAGAACGTTATGCTTCCGAGGATCATAGCCGGGGACGAACCCGAAAGGGCGAAGGAGGTGGCCGAATTCCTCCTGAGGAGGGTCGGGCTCTGGGAGAGGAGGAACCACAGGCCGGGGGAGCTTTCGGGGGGTGAACAACAGAGGGTGGCCGTGGCCAGGGCCTTGGCCAACGGACCTAAGGTAGTGTTGGCGGACGAACCCTCGGGGAACCTTGACCCCGGACATGGGGAGGCCTTATATGGGCTTCTGAGGGAGCTCTCAGGCTCCCTGGGCCAGACCTTCGTCGTAGCTACCCACAACCCCCAACTCGCCGCCAAGGCTGACAGGGTCGTCCGGCTTTCGGATGGTAAGGCTATACCGGTTTCGGCACAAAATTTGTTATATCTGTAAATGTTTAAGGGGGGTATACTATGAATCAACCTCCGTATACCGATAACGTCAAACGTTTAGTGCAGTTAGCCCAAAAGGAGGCGGAACGCCTGGGCCACGATATGGTGGGCACGGAACATCTCCTCTTAGCTATACTGAGGCTCGGGAAGGGCGTTGCGGTCATGGCCTTGGTGAATCTGGGGCTAGACTTAGAGTCCATCAGGCAGGCGGTGGAGAGCGCCGTACCTCCTTCCAAGGACACCGTCGTAGGTGGCCAGAGGCCGTTCACACCGAGGGCCCATCAGATATTGGAGCGGGCTGTGGACATAGCGAGGAGGATGAAATCGGAATATACCGGGACGGAACATGTGCTCCTGGCCCTCCTGAAGGACAGGGAGGGGATAGCCGCACAGATATTGGACGCCTTCGGCGTGAGCTACAAGGCCACGGAGGCTGAAATATTGGCCATCTTGAGCGGCAGGTCGGTCAGGAGGAGGGAGAAGGAGAAGAAGAGCAAGACGCCCTTTTTGGACCATTTCGGGAGGGACCTCACCAAGCTCGCCCAGGAAGGGAAGCTGGACCCTACAATAGGAAGGGAGAAGGAGATAGAGAGGCTCTCCCAGGTCCTCAGTCGTCGCAAGAAGAACAACCCCGTGCTCATAGGGGAGCCGGGCGTCGGAAAGACGGCCATAGTAGAAGGCCTCGCTCAGAGGATAGTTCGCAGGGAGGTCCCTCAGATATTGGCGGACAAGAGGATAATCTCCTTAGACCTCGGTGCCATAGTGGCCGGGACTAAGTACAGGGGACAGTTCGAGGAGAGGATGAAGGCCATTATGGCCGAACTTCAGCAGAACAAGGACATAATAGTCTTCATAGACGAGCTTCACACGTTGGTAGGGGCTGGGAGCGCCGAGGGCACCTTGGACGCCTCCAACATGTTCAAGCCCGCCCTCTCCAGGGGCGAGGTACAGTGCATAGGAGCTACGACCTTAAGCGAGTACCGCAAGTACATAGAGAAGGACGGTGCCTTAGAGAGGCGGTTCCAACCTATACTCGTGGAACCTTCCACGGTCGAGGAGACGATAGAGATACTCAAAGGTTTGAGGCCTAAGTACGAGGAACATCATAAGGTCAAGATAACCGACGAGGCCCTCAAGGCGGCCGCCGAGCTCTCCGACAGGTACATAAGCGGAAGGTACCTTCCCGACAAGGCGATAGATGTCGTAGACGAGGCGTGTTCGAAGGTGAGGCTGGCTCAGGCCACCCTCCCTCCCGAGATAAAGAGGATGGAGCAGCAGATAGAGGAGATAGAGCAGCTCAAGGCCGCGGCCGCGGAGGCCCAGGACTTCGAAAGGGCCGCGGAGCTCAGGGACAGGGCTAGGGTCCTCAGGGAGGAGTTGGAGTACCGTAAGAGGGTATGGAGCGAGGAGGTCGAATCCAAGGAGGTCCAGGTCACGGAGGAGGACGTGGCGGAGGTGGTGGCCCTCATGACCGGGGTCCCCGTACACCGCCTGGCCAGGAACGAAACCGAGAAGTTGCTTAAGATGGAACAGGAGCTCAAAAAGAGGGTGGTCGGCCAGGACGAGGCCATAGAAGCTATAGCTAAGGCCATAAGGAGGACCAGGGCTGGGCTTAAGGACCCGAGACGCCCCATAGGCAGCTTCATATTCTTGGGGCCAACTGGGGTAGGTAAGACTGAACTTGCCAAGGCCTTGGCCGAATACCTCTTCAACGACGAGGACGCCCTGAT
>DTYS01000107.1 GCA_012961755.1 Candidatus Latescibacterota bacterium | reverse complement strand
TTGCAGAGTCTCTCCGCGGTGTAACGCATCTGACGGCGCTCTGCGCCATGTGTCGAGCCGTGGTGCACAATGTCGGAGAGACGGGTTGCACCGCGGAGCGGTGTAGCCAGAGGCCAGAGAACGGTCAGTGTTTCAGTTGGAGACTCGGCGCAGCGCGCCGTGGCTGCATTCCCACGCGGCGCGTGGGAACGAGGGGAAGGGATCGGGGTTGTGGCTTGGGTCTATTTGCCGATACAAAAGCCGGCGAAGATATGGAGGAACTATCCGACGACAGCGTTTACCTTATGGTCACCTCACCCCCGTAAAACACCTATGGGAAAAGCACATCTCCAGAGATGAATCCTTGGAGTTCACCAAGAGCGTATGGAGGCGGTGCCCGCGAGGAAGATAGGACATCCCGCGCCGTTTCCAGTGGAGGGGAGATCGCATTGGACCCGTTCATGGGAAGTGGCCAGACGGCCATAGCCGGAAAGCTTCAGGCGAGTTCTCAATAGTCGGTTTGGAGAGACGAGATATAGAACGTCCCTGACAGGCCAGGAAACTGCTCGATAAGGGAGGATATATGCAGGTAGTGGCATCTACGGGAAGGGAGGACATAGCCCGGGTTTACATAGCCCAGATGCGGGACGGACGGATGGTGGAGTTCGTGGAGTCCGTTCAGCCTCCCGTTCCCCTGAAGAAAAAGTGGGTGCTAATCGTATCTACCCTGTTCGGGTGTCCCGTGGGATGTCCCATGTGCGATGCGGGGGGTGAGTACAAGGGGAAGCTCTCCAAGGAGGAGATACTGGAACAGATAGATTACCTCATAAGGAGGAGGTTCCCGGACGGAGCGGTCCCTGTGGAGAAGTTCAAGGTCCAGTTCGCCCGGATGGGGGAGCCTGCCTTCAACCCAGCCGTGCTGGATGTCCTTGAGGAGCTCCCCGTTAGGTACAGCGCCCCCGGGCTTCTCCCCTCGATCTCGACCGTGGCACCTTACGGCACTGAGAAGTTCTTCGAGGGACTCTTAGAGCTGAAGAGGCGACTCTACAGGGGTCGCTTCCAACTCCAGTTCTCGATCCACACTACCCACCCGGATGTCAGGGACAGACTCATACCGATAAGGAAATGGGGATTCAGGGAGATAGCCGAATACGGGATGAGGTTCCAGGAGCCGGGGGATAGAAAGGTGACCCTGAACTTCGCCTTAGCGAAGGGGGTCCCCTTGGAGGCGAGGGTGCTCTTAAGGCACTTCCCTCCCGAACGCTTCCTCGTAAAGCTCACCCCCCTGAACCCCACCTACAGGGCAAGGGAAAGCGGCCTCAGCTCCTACATAGATCCCGGAAGGCCGGAAGAGGACTACGATGTGGTCAGAAGGCTAAGGGATGTGGGGTACGAGGTCATAGTGAGCATAGGGGAGGTCGAGGAAAACCGTATAGGCAGCAACTGCGGACAGTTCGTGCACGTACATGTGAAGTCCCAAGATCCTTTGGACGAAGGATATACCTACCCGTTGGAGGACGTCTTATAGGGAGGAAACATGTTGGAGGTACGCTACCACGGACATGCTTGCTTCGAGCTGAGGGGCGAGGAGGGGTCCATCATATTCGACCCGTTCCTGAGGGACAACCCTCAGGCGGACGTGGGTCCCGAGGAGGTGGATGTCGATGGGATACTCGTAAGCCACGGCCATTCCGACCACATAGGCGACGCGATAGAGATATCCCGGAGGACCGGGGCGGTGGTCGTCGCCCCTTACGAGCTCGCGGTGTACTGCCAGGAGAAGGGGGCCAAGGCATATCCTATGTACATCGGCGGGAGCCACCAGTTCCCGTTCGGATGGATCAAGCTCGTGCAAGCTTCGCACGGTTCTTCGCTGGAAGGGCGGTACCTGGGGACGGCCTGTGGGTTCGTGGTGAGGCTCGGGGGAAGGACGGCTTACTACCCGGGCGACACGGGGCTCTTCGGGGACATGAAGCTCATAGGAGAGCTGTATCCCTTAGACATAGCCTTCGTCCCCATAGGGGGCACGTTCACCATGGACATGGACGAGGCCGTGAAGGCCGTGGAGTTCCTGAAACCCGAGGTGGCCATTCCGATGCACTATAACACGTTTCCGGTCATCCAGGCCGATCCCGAAGAGTTCGCCCGGAGGCTCTCGGACTCCTCGACCCAGGTAGTGGTCATGCAGTTCGGGGAATCCCGGAACTTCTGAGGAGGTGAGATGTTCACGGTCGGCATAGACGTGGGTTCCGTGAGCCTGAAGCTCGTTGTGCTCGGAGGTCCTGGGGACCTCCGAGCTATGGAAGGACTGGTCCGGGCGAACCCTGAACTCTTCCGGGGTCCGTTCCTCACGGCGGACGGAAGGCCGTTCCTCTGTTCTCTCTATCAAAGGATCAAGGCGACCCCGTTCCAAGCTGCGAGGGAGCTCCTTGAGAGGTGGCTCGACGCCTTCCCGGATGGGGCCCTCAAGGGGATAAGGGTCACCGGCTCGGGGGCGAAACTTGTGGGGGAGGTCTTAGGCGTGGAGGTCGAGAACGAGTTCAAGGCCGTGGCCGAGGGGGTGGGAAGCTGCCTTCCCCACGTGCGCACGATCTTCGAGATGGGTGGGGAAAGTTCCAAGTACCTCCTCATAGAGCCGGGTGAGGAAGGTGTACAGATCCTGGACTACGAGACCAACGGCGACTGCGCCGCAGGTACAGGTTCCTTTATGGACCAGCAGGCAGCCCGTTTGGAATACGACATAGAGGAGGTAGGGAACCTGGTGATGGCGACCGAAAGGTCAGCCACGATAGCTGGGAGATGCTCGGTCTTCGCTAAGACCGACATGATACACGCACAACAACGGGGTTACACCCCACAGGAGGTCCTCAAGGGCTTATGCGAGGCCGTGGCGAGGAACTTCAAGGGGACCATCGTAAAGGGAAAGAACATCGTCCCACCGGTGGCCTTCGTGGGTGGGGTGGCTGCCAACAAGGGCGTGGTGTGGGCCATGAGGGAGGCCTTCGAGCTCGGGGAGGGGGAGCTCCTGGTCCCGGAAGCTTATGCCTGGATGGAAGCCTTAGGTGCGGCAGTGGTGGAGACGAGGGGGCACGGAAGGAGGATGGAGCTCGAAAGGTTCAGGGCTTACCTGGTCCACCACGATTTCCCCACGGCCGAACCCCTCTCCTTGGAGGACGTGGTCCTATTAAGGGACCTCGTGAAGCCGTACGAGCTTCCGGAGGAGGGCAGGGTCGAGGCGTACTTAGGGATAGATATAGGCTCGGTTAGCACAAACTTCGCCCTCATAACCCCCGAAGGGGAGCTTATATATGAGATCTACACCCGCACCAGGGGCCGTCCCGTGGAGGTCGTAGCCGAGGGGCTCAGGGAGATAGAGGATAAGCTTGGGAACAGGGTGGAGATAACGGGGGTGGGGACCACGGGTTCAGGAAGGGAGCTCATAGGGGAGCTGGTGGGCGCGGATACCATAAACGACGAGATAACTGCCCACAAGACCGGAGCCACCTTCATAGCGGAGAAGTTCTTGGGTGAGGAGGTGGACACTATATTCGAGATAGGCGGCCAGGATTCCAAGTTCATAAGTATACAGAACGGCGTCGTGGTGGACTTCACGATGAACGAGGCATGTGCTGCTGGCACCGGCTCCTTCCTGGAGGAGCAGGCGGAGAAGCTTGGGATAAGCATAGTGAACGAGTTCGCACAGAAGGCCCTAAGCTCCAAGAGTCCCGTAAGGCTCGGGGAAAGGTGCACGGTGTTCATGGAGAGGGACCTGGTCTCCTACCTCCAGAGGGGTGCTAAGGTCGAGGACCTGGTGGCGGGGCTTGCATACTCCGTTGTGCACAACTATCTAAATAGGGTCGTCCGAGGAAGGTACGTAGGGGACCACATATTCTTCCAGGGAGGGACGGCATATAACGACGCGGTGGCAGCGGCCTTCTCCAAGGTCTTGGGCAAGCGCATAGTCGTCCCCCCTTACAACGGGGTGATAGGGGCCATAGGCATGGCCCTGTTGGCCAAGGAGAAGGTGGAGCACACGGGCAAAAGGACCCGCTTCAGGGGATATAGGCTCGACCAGGTGGACTATAAGGTCAGGGAGTTCGTCTGCAGGGGCTGTCCGAACAAGTGCGTCATAAAGGAGTTCACTATAGAGGGGGAGAGGACCTACTGGGGCGACAAGTGCTCCGAGAGGTACAGGAAGAGAGCCAAGGTGGACAGACGGCCCTCGCTTCCCGACCTCGTGGCCCTCAGGAGGGAGCTCCTCTTCGAAGGGTACGAGGAGGGAAGGGGAGGCAGCAGGGGTTCGGTGGGGATACCGAGGAGCATGTATACCTACGACAGGTTCCCGTTCTGGAACGCCTTCTTCGGGGAGCTGGGGTTCTCTGTGGTACTCTCGGACGAGACCAACAGGGAGATAGTGGAGGAGGGGATAGAGGCCTCGGTCGCGGAGCCCTGCTTCCCCATAAAGGTGGCGCACGGGCACATCCTTAACCTCGTCCGCAAGGGGGTGGACTACATATTCCAGCCGAACGTCCTCAACGAGGAGACCGACCACCCCGAGGTCCAGTCCCACCTGTGCGTGTGGGGACAGACCCTGCCCTTCGTGGCCGCACGCTCACCGCTCATAGCCCCGCACAGGGACAAGCTCCTCTCCCCGACCGTCCACTTCAGGGAGGGCAGGGAAAGGGTGAGGGAGGAGCTGAAGAATTTCGGGAAGTCGCTGGGAATCCCGAAAAAGGAAGTGGAGAGGGCGGTGGACGCGGCCTACGAGGCCCAGGAGAGCTTCAGGAGGAAGCTGCTCGAAGCCGGGGAGGAGGCCCTAAGGGACCTCGGGGAGGAACTTGCGGTCGTGCTCGTGGGCAGGCCGTACAACACGAACGATAAGGGCATGAACATGGACCTACCTGGGAAGCTCAGGAGGTACTATGGGGTAGATGTGATCCCCATGGACATGCTTCCCATCTGGGGGACGGACATAAGGGATATAAATGACAATATGTTCTGGAACTATGGAAGGAAGATACTGCAGGTGGCGAAGTTCGTAGGGAAGTATCCGAACCTCCACATCGTGTACATCTCGAACTTCAAGTGCGGGCCGGATTCCTACATCAAGCACTTCGTGAGGGAGGCCTCCGGAGGTAAGCCCTTCCTCGGCATCCAGCTGGACGAGCACAGCAACGACGCGGGCGTGCTCACGAGGTGCGAGGCTTACCTCGACAGCAAGGGGTTCCTGAGGTGGTGGACGAGGAGGGTCGCATGAGGAGGTGATCCAGATGTGCTACCTCACACTATTTCTGCTTACCCTTCCGTCCTTCGTCCGTGCTGACGGGATAATGGTCCCCTGGCCTCACGGGGGGCCGGTCTCGGTGAAGTATCACAAGGTGAGGGTGGAGATAAGGGACGGGGTAGCTACGACGTACATAGACCAGATCTTCAAGAACGAGGGGGACCGAGAGGCCGAGTGGCTGTACCTCTTTCCCGTGCCCGAGGGGGCTGCGGTATCGGCCTTCTCGCTCTACGTGGACGGGGAGCCGGTCTCGGGCGAGGTGGTCCCAGCTGACTCGGCCCGGAAGGTCTACGAGGAGATAGTCCGCAGGAGGCTGGACCCGGGACTGTTGGAGTACGTGGACAGGAATACGTACAGGGCTCGGATATTCCCTGTGCCCCCAGGAGGGACCAAGAGGGTTGAGTTCTCGTACGATGAGGTGCTCACAAGGAGGGGTGAGGTATTGAGATACGTTTATCCCCTGGACACCGAGAGGTTCTCGTCGGAACCCTTGGAGCTTGTTTCTGTAGAGGTAGATATAACCTCCTCCAGCCCGATCAAGGCCGTGTACTCCCCCTCACATGAAGTCAAGGTGGAAAGGCCGGACGAGAACACCGCCAGGGTAGGATATGCGGACGAGGATGTGCTCCCGGACAGGGACTTTGTTCTTTACTACACGGTCTCGGAGGACAACGTTGGGTTCCACTTCCTCTTCCACAGGGAGCCACCCAAGCCCGGGTTCTTCCTCATGCTCGTAGCTCCCAGGGTTGAGGTGGGCAAGCTTCCTCCCAGAAGGGTCCTGTTCGTCCTGGACACCTCGGGGAGCATGAGGAGGGACGGGAAGATCGAAGGGGCCAAGGAGGCCCTAAGGTATGTGCTCGAACACCTGGACCCCGAGGACCTCTTTTGGATAGTCCAGTACTCCACGACCGTCCGCACGTTCTCCGAGGAGCCCCTTCCTGCCACGCCGGAGAACGTGAAGAAGGCCGTAGAATATGTGGAGGGCCTGAGCCCTGGGGGAGGCACTAACATGTACGAGGCCCTGCTTGAAGCCCTCTCCCAGACTGCCGACGACGGCAGGGCAAACCTCCTGCTCTTCCTCACGGACGGGATACCGACCGTGGGCGTGACCGACCCCGACTCTGTGGTCAGGGGAGTTACCGGGGCGAACAGGGCTGGGGCGAGGCTATTCGTCTTCGGGGTGGGGTACGATGTGAACGCACCCCTCCTGGACCTCTTGGCCTCGGGAAACCATGGAACCTCGCTCTACGTACACCCGGGTGAGGACATAGCGGAGAAGGTCGCGACCTTCTATGAGATCGTATCCAAGCCCGTGCTTTCGGATGTAGAGGTAGACTTCGGGACTGATGTGGAGGACCTCTACCCGAGGCGGCTCCCCGACCTATTCGGCGGAACCCAGCTTGTGCAGGTAGGAAGGTACCTAAGTCCGGGCGAGACCGAGGTGGTGGTCTCCGGCAGGATGGGCTCCGAGCTCAGGAAGTTCTCAGAGGAGGTCACGTTCCCCGAAGAGGTCTCCAACCCCTTCATCCCGAGGATCTGGGCGGTGCGGAAGGTAGGTTACCTCCTGGACCAGATAAGGCTTCATGGAGAGGAAGAGGAGCTGGTGGAGGAGATAATAGCCCTGAGCAAGAGGTACGGGATAATAACTCCTTATACCTCCTTCCTCGTAACCGGTGACGAGCCTCCGCCCGGGGCATTTTCCCAGCTCGGGGAGAAGGTGGGGGCGGCCGCTGTGAGGGCGGCCGAGCACCTAAGGGACTACTCCAAGGCCAGCACCGAGGGGAAGGCCTCGGCCGAGGGGGTGAGGTACGTATGGGGTAAAGCCTTCTTCCTGAGGGACGGGTCCTGGGTGGACGCTGAGGTGGGGGGGGAGGAGGCCGAGGAGGTGAGGTTCGGAAGCGACGAGTACTTCTCTTTGCTCTCGGAACATCCCGGCATAGGGAGGTTCCTATCCTTAGGTAAGAACTTGGTCCTGAAGTACGACGGTGCGGTGTACAGGATATACGAGGGGACGGATATCCCCGAGGCCGACCCCGAACCCGGTGGGTTCGGGCTACTACCTAACTTCCCTAATCCCTTCAACTCTTCGACCCTCATATCCTTCGTGATACCTGAGGATTCCGAGGTGAGCTTAAAGGTATACGACGTCCGCGGGAGGATGGTCAGGAAGTTAGAGGAGGGGCCCATGCAGGCCGGGGAGCACGGATGCTTGTGGGACGGCAGGGACCAGGAGGGATCCTCCTGCCCCAGTGGGGTCTACATATACCTCCTAAAGGTGCGCGTCCGTGGTAAGGAGCTCCGCGATGTGGGGAAGATGGTGCTGATGAAGTAGAAATAAGGAGGTCTTCATGCCGATGCTGAGCGAGGCGGACAAGATCGAGGTGCAGAAGAGGTTGGAAGACCTGAAAGGCCAGGTGAGGCTCGTCATGTTCACACAGGAACTGGAGTGTCAGTACTGCAGGGAGACCAGGGAGCTGCTGGAGGATGTAGCGTCGCTCTCGGACAAGATATCCTTGGAGGTATATAACTTCATCTTGGACGGGGAGGAGGTCAAACGGTACGGGGTGGACAAGATTCCGGCGGTCAT
>DTYS01000106.1 GCA_012961755.1 Candidatus Latescibacterota bacterium | reverse complement strand
GGCTCATGGAGGGCAGGGCTAAGCCGGACAGCAGAAGGTGCGTCGCCATAAGCACAGCGGCTGCCCTCAAGGAGATGATAGCCCCAGGACTTTTAGCGGTGCTCTCTCCCGTCGCTGTGGGCTTCGTGCTCGGAGCCAAGACCCTGGGTGGAATGCTCGTGGGGGCCACCGTAACGGGAGTCATGCTCGCCCTCATGATGGCCAACGGAGGGGGAGCGTGGGATAACGCTAAGAAGTGGATAGAGAAGGGGAACTTGGGAGGGAAGGGTTCCGACGCCCATAAAGCTTCCGTGGTGGGAGACACGGTCGGGGATCCCTTCAAGGACACCTCGGGACCTTCCATGAACATCCTCATAAAGCTTATGTCGGTGGTATCCTTAGTGCTCGCCCCGTTGTTGATCTGAACGTCCCTGCCCGGGGCCTTACGTCCGAAGGGAGGCACGATGCAGAGGATATACGAGATGGTGGTGGTGTTGGACCCGCAGTTGGAGGACGAAGGGAGGGAAGCGGCCATAGGTCGCATAAAGGACCTACTTTCGGCGAGGGGTGGCGAGGTCCTAAGCGTGGAGCACTGGGGGGTCCGGAGGCTCGCCTACGAGATAAGGAAGAGACGACAGGGATACTATATCTTGTTCTTCTTCCGTGCCGACGGCAGCACGATCCCCGAGTTCGAAAGGAACCTAAATATGGACGACGCGGTGCTGAGACATCTTATAATCGTGTCCGAGGAGAACCCCACCGCACAGGAGGCAGCATGATGGCCAGACGACCGAGGACGAGGGTCTGTCCCTTCTGCCGGGAGGGCGTACGGACCATAGATTATAAGGACGAACACACCCTAAGGCGTTTCATAACCGAAAGGGGAAAGATACTCCCCCGCAGGACGACGGGCGTCTGTGCTAAGCACCAGAGGATGCTCACGAAGGCCATAAAGAGGGCCAGACACTTGGCCATCCTGCCCTTCGTAGCAGAGACTCCTGGATAGTCATAATCTTGGAGGCACCTATGAAGGTGATACTTATGGAGGACGTAGAGGGCCTGGGCAGGGCAGGGGATGTCGTCCAGGTGGCGGACGGCTACGCCCGGAACTACCTCCTGCCGAGGAAGATGGCCCTGAAGGCATCTCCGAAGAGCCTTAAGGCATTCGAAGAGGAAAGGAAGAGGATGGCCTTCAGGATGGACAGGGCCCGCAAGGACGCCCAGGCCATGGCCGAAGAACTCAACCAGCTCTCCCTCACCGTGGAGGTGCCGGTGGGGGAGGAGGACAGGATGTTCGGGGCGGTCACATCCCAGACCATAGCCCAGCTTTTGAGGGAGAAGGGATTCGATGTAGATAGGAGGAAGATAATCCTAGACGAGCCCATAAGGGCCTTAGGGGTTTACACCGTGCCCATCCGCCTCATGCCCGATGTAGAGGCCAAGGTGAAGGTTTGGGTGGTCAAGGAGTGAACGTGGCTCCTATAGAGAAGGCGGTCGTGCCAGTGGCCGGGCTGGGGACCCGTATGCTCCCCGCCACCAAGTCCCAGCCGAAGGAGATGCTCCCTGTTGGGAGGAAGCCGGTTGTACAGTATGTCGTGGAGGAACTGGCACATCAGGGGCTCAAGGATGTGCTCTTCGTGACGGGCTGGAAGAAGAGGGCCATAGAGGATCACTTCGACGAAAGTCCCGAGCTCGTGGAACGACTTACTGGGAAGAGAAAGTGGAGGCTTTTGGATGTGCTGAACGACGCCCAAGCTCCGGGGATGAACTTCTACTACGTACGCCAGAGGACCCCCAGGGGACTCGGGGACGCCGTGGCGCACGCAAGGAGGTTCGTGGGCAAGGACCAGTTCGTAGTGGCCTTAGGAGACGCGATAATATATGGAGCGGTCTACTCCGACCTCTTGAGGCGGATGATGGACGCTCATCTCCGTCATGGTCCAGCAGCCACCGTAGCCGTAG
>DTYS01000105.1 GCA_012961755.1 Candidatus Latescibacterota bacterium | reverse complement strand
CTGGGTTCGTCCCGGACGAAGAGCTTCCGGCGCATTATAATCTCTGTGATGTCTTCGTCCTGCCCAACCGGGAGACCGAGGAGTCGGACTATCTGCGTGGAGATTACGAGGGGTTCGGGATAGTATTCTTGGAGGCAGGGGCCTGTGCCAAGCCGGTGATAGGGGGGCGTTCCGGAGGGGTGGAGGAGGCGGTGGTGGATGGGGTAACCGGCTTACTGGCGGACCCAAGATCCACGGAAGAGGTAGCCGACGGAGTGATCCAGCTTTTAGAAGACCGGGAACTGGCCCGAAGGCTGGGTCAGGAGGGGAGAAGACGGGCCCAGGAGTTCGACTGGGGGAAGCTTTCGGCAAAAGTCCGGGAGATACTGGTCCGATGAGGACCCAGGCTAAGGGGCTTTTGGGGAAGATCACCACGGCCATCCGCAACAAGGCCAGGCAGATATGTTGGGAGGGCAGGGGCCGCCTGCTCGATGTGGGTTGCGGAAACAGCTTTTTTCTCTCCCAACTGGAGGATCGGGTGGACCTGAGGTTCTTCGGCCTGGATAGGTCGTGGGACCTCCTCACCGAGGCCAGGTGCAAGGTCGATCGGGTCAGGCTGGCTCAGGGCTTGATGGAAGACCTGCCCTTTCGGGATTTTTCCTTCGACTGGGTGGTGTGTTTGAGCACCCTTTATAACCTTCCCGGCCTGGAGGAGGTCCGACACGCCCTCAAGGAGATGATGCGGGTATGTAAGCCTGGGGGACGGGTGGTCGTGGACGTGCGCAATCGGGCCAACCCTTATATGCGTCTCAAATATCGGTGGCATGGGCTCCGGTCGGATTTCCCGGTCAAGGCCTATTACCTTTCCCAGTTCGTGGAGGTGTTCGAAGAGGAAGGATTTGAGGTAGAACGGGTGGTCCCTATCGGTCCCAACCATAGTTGGCTGGCTTTGGCCTATCTTATCCAAGCTCGTAAGGGGGAGTAGGTGCGATTTATGATTCCTTCGGTCGGAACTCCTATCGGCATAAGGGACATATTGCAGGGACTTTCGGGAGATAAGGACCTCCCCGATGTCTTCAGGAGGTGCACCGGGGTCAGGTATTGTTATTTCACGAACTCGGGGACGACGGCCTTTTATCTGATCCTCCGGGCCCTGAAGACCCTGTCCTCGAGGAGGAAGGTGGTGCTTCCGGCCTATACCGCGCCCTCCCTCATACTTCCCGTAAGGAAGGCTGGCCTGAAGCCGGCTTTGGCTGAGGTCTCCCTCGATACCTTCAACTTGGATGTGGACCGGTTGGAGGATTACGTGGACGAGGATACCCTATGCGTCGTGCCCGTCCACATGTTCGGGCTGCCCTGCGACATGACCGGAGTAAAGGAGATCGCAAGGAGTAAGGACGCCTTCGTGGTCGAGGACGCCGCCTCCTCCCTGGGTTCGGAGTTAGATGGAAGGCCTACAGGGACCTTAGGTGATCTAGGATTTTACAGCTTCAACAGGGGGAAGAACCTCACCACCCTGACGGGAGGATGCGTGGTTACAGACTCGGACCGCCTGGGGGATGCCGTAGGGGGGCACTGGAGGAGGTTGCCCAGGCCTCCCGGCATCTCCAGGTTGCTCATACCGGCCAAAACTGTGGGGTTGGCCCTGGCATTCCGACCTCTGGGTTATACCCTCTTATACCCGATAGTGGCCAGGTTCAAATATACGGAACTTCACACGGACTTCGACGTCTTCGCGTACACGAAGTTCCAGGCGCGGATGGGAGGCTCCCTGTTCCTGCGGGCGGAGGAGGTGTTCCGCATGAGGGAGGAGAACGGGGCCTTCCTTTACGACTCGCTATCGGAGGTCGAAGGGCTCAAGTTGCCGAAGATACCCCCCAATTCTAGGGTGGCTTTCAACCAGTTCCCAATTTTGCTCGGGAACAAGACCGTCCGAGATTCCCTCCACCTGAGGATACGGAAGGAACTGGGGCTGGAGACCACCCTTTTATATCCGGAGCCCATCCACAGGATATACGACCTGGGGTACGAAGCGAGCCCGGACCCGTTTCCGAACTCCACCCGCTTGGCCAGAAGGTTGCTTTTGATCCCAACGCATCCCCTAGTCCGGAGGGAGATGCTCGAAGGGGTCGTGGAACTGATCAGGGGACATCTATCATGCTACAGAGGAGGAACATAGCCAGGAACATAAAGAAGGCCCTCTCCCAGCCTGGTTACGCCTGGAGGGCCTTCGGCCAGAGGTTCAGATCCTATCTTACCTACCACCTCTTCAACGGTCTGAGCTCCTATCCCGAGACCGTCTCCATACTTCTCACCTATCAGTGTAACCTTAGATGTAAGATGTGCGGCCAGTGGGGGGAGACGGGGTCCGCCAAGTTCTATACCCCCGAGGTCCTCAGGCAGAAGCTGGAGCTAGACGAACTCAAGGCCTTAGTGGACGAGCTCGCCTCCTTTAAGCCCACCGTCACCCTCTTCGGGGGGGAGCCCCTGCTCTACAGAAACTGGGATGAGCTGGTCGCCTATATAAAGTCTAAGGGTCTCAGATCCAACATGATATCCAACTGCACCCTTCTGGAGGACCACGCGGAGGCGGTCGTGGAACTCGGCCTGGACGAGATCATATTCTCGCTGGACGGTCCGGAGGAAGTGCACGACGATATCAGGAACCGTAGGGGGACCTTCAGGAGGGCCACCTCCGGCATAACGGCCGTGAACCGCCTCAAGAAGGAGAGGG
>DTYS01000104.1 GCA_012961755.1 Candidatus Latescibacterota bacterium | reverse complement strand
TTGTAAAGGATGGAAAACCTCCTGCTCTCCCTGAACCCGAACCTGCTGTAGAGCCTCGCGGCATCTCCCCCGGTCCAGAGCACCCAGGCGTTGTGGAGGCCCTTACTCATCATGGAGATGAGGGCCCTGCCCAGGAGCACGCTACCTATCCCCATCCCCCTGAACCCCTCGGCCACGCCGAAGGGTCCGAAGTGCTCCCCTTCGTACTGGCAGTATCCCACGACCTCCTCCCCCTTGACTGCCAGGATGAACTGGTCCGGGGAGAACGTGCCTTCGTGGACCCTAGAGAGGTTCCTGAGGGCGAGCCACTCCCAGTCCCACTGGACGTGGGAACGGAGGAACCTCCTGAAGGCGGAAAGCAGGCGGGGGATATAGCTCAGGAAGTGTATGCCCTGGGACGAGAGCCTCTCCTCCCTCTCCGAGACCCATTCCGGCAGCTCGGGAGGCCAGATGGACGCATCCATGGATATGGCCTGGGAGACTACCCTGTAGCCCCTCGCCCTGAGGAACCTCATGCCCTCGGGGTAGGCGGCCTCGTCCACTCCGGGGACTATGTAGGCCGTAGGATAGGAGGAAATCCATATGTCCTTCATCCCCGCGTCCTTGAACCTCCTCTCGACCTCCCTCAGAAGTTCGGAGCCTACGCCCTTCCCCCTGTGTTCGGGGTCCACGGCCACGGCCAAGATCCACGCCCTCTTCCCGGAGGGCCCGTCCGGGAAGTGGAACCCCTCTCCAAATATCCCCAGGACGAACCCTACCAACTTCCCCCCCTCCCGGGCCACGGGGCATAACTCCTCCCTGAAGTTGGGGTCCAGGAGCACCCTAGCCTCAAGCCTCTCCGGGGAGATGGGGTCGGCGGTCAGGCTCCGGTTCCAGACCTCCACGAGCTCCTCTACCTCCTCACTCCTGAAGCTTCCTATCTGCATACCACCTCCTCGGGGAAGAGCGGCTGGAGCAGACACCTCCCTCCGACCACATCCCTGACCTCCACCCTGACCCACCTCCTGCCTTCGACGGAAAACGTGAAGCCCCTTCTCCCTTTGACCTCGGGCAGTGGTTCCTCCCTATACAGGACCTCCCCCTCCGAGACCACGACCACCTCCCCGAGCGGGAAGGTCCAGTCCAGCCCGAGCCACAGTTCTCCGTCGAAGAGCCTGTACGTCGTCGCCAGGACCTCCCCGGTGGTGAGGAAATGTCTACCCTCCCTCAGGGAGCGTACGAGCCCCAGCACGTCCGACGCCTCGACGTAGTTGACCAGACCTCCGACGCCGAGCATGTATACCCTAAGCCCTCGTTCCAACAGGGACTCGTACCTCCTTACCTCGTCCTCGATCCCGGAGAGCCCGAATAGCTTTATATCCGGGCTCCACAGGTCCCGGACCTTCCTCGGTGGGAGGTCGCAGTTGCAGAGCCTGGCCAGGACTCCTCCGGTCCCGTGGACCCTCGCCGCAACCTCGTCCAGGCATCCGTGCTCCTCGACCTCGCCCTCGGGGACCATGTAGAGCCCCTTCCCCCCGATATGTCCCCTGCGCCCCGGACACTTCACATCCCGGCCGAGGTGTACTGCACCCTCGACCTCCCTTCCCCAGGCCACGTCCGCGCCCGAGCGAATGGGGGAACCCTCCCTCGGGACGACCAGCACCCTGTGTCCCGTAAGCCTCCTGTACTCCCAGACCTTGAGGTCCTCGAGCATCCCCTTGAACTCCTCAGGGGGCCATACGCCTAAGTGGTAGACCACCGGGAAGGACCGGACCTCCTCCAGGGCGAGTACCGCGCAGGCGGTCCAGTCATCCCTGCCCTCAACGCGGAACCTCCCCCCCGGCCTCGGACACGATATCCCCAACCCGAGCCTCCCGTCCCAGAGGTAAAGGAAGGGGGAGTCGGAGACGAGCCCCCCGTCCAGCTCCGAGAGCGAGCACCTCCCCCCCTCCCAGTGGACCTCCTTAAAGACGTTCCTCCCCGGCCCCGTCCTGAACCCGAACCAGGACCTCTCCACGCTCCCCAACCTCACGGGTATGTCCACCTTCAGCCTCAGCTCCTCCACGAAGAGCGGGAGGCCCTCGTAGAAGGTGTATACGAGCTTCCCCGAAAGGGGCCCCAGGACGAAGGTCCCGAGCGTGAGCTCCGCCCTAAGTTCATCCGCCTCCACCTCCCACCTCACGTCCTGGAGTCGGGAGGTGATGACCTTCCCTTCCACCTCAGCCCTGTACCTCGGCTGGCCGTCGAAGATGACCCTCGGGGAATCCCTTCCCCTTCCGCAGGAAAGCCTCACCATCCTCCCGGACGCCCCGACCCTGTCGAAGGCCACCTCGAGCGGAACGTCCTTCCATTCCCAACTTACGAGGAGGAGCTCCCCACGTTCCTCTACCTTCATCCCCTCTCCCTCATGAATAGCCTGTACAAACCCTCGATCACAAGGTTCGGATCCACGACCTCGGGCCTTACCTCCAAGGCCGGAAGGATAAAGTCCAACCCTCCTCCCGTGGCCACCACCTTCGCACCTCCGAGCTTCCTCACGACCCTCCTTACGAGCCCGTCCACCAGGGACGCTGTCCCGTATAGGAGCCCCGATCTTATACAATCCTCCGTAGAGCGTCCTAAAAGATCTGCCCCCGGTTCCGGCTCCGTCGGAGGGAGTAGAGATGTGCCCTGGTGTAGGGCCGAGGCCATGAGCTTCGGGCCGGGAGCTATGATCCCACCTAAGAAGGCGCCCCGGTCCGAGACCGCATCTACGGTTATGGCCGTCCCCACGTCCAGGACCACCACCCTTCCTCCTACCGTGTGGTAAGCCTCAGAAGCTGCTGAGAGCCTGTCGACCCCGACGGAGTTCGGGTCATCGTAGAGTACCACGAGCCCCCAGTCAGACCTCCCGGAGGCGATGAGGGGGTCCAGCCCCAGGGACCTCCCGATCGCCTCCGCCCAGAGCTCCGACGCGCCCCTCACCACCGAGCCCAGGACGACCCCCTCAATCCCGGCGGGGACCGCCCTTAGGGCACGATCCGGTCCGTCCGGAGGGACGGTCGCCCTCCAGATAAGCTTCCCCTCACGGAACGCCCCTAAGTGAGCTCCGGAGTTCCCTATGTCCACCACGAGAACTTCCACGGAGCCTTCTGTAGACCTCTTCGATCCTCTCCAATATCTCCTGGAGCAGGTCCCCCGCATCCCAATCCTTGCCGGTCTCCAGATATAGGGAGGTCGCCACCTCCCTAAGTTCGGGAGGAAAGTCCTCCTTCCTCTGAAGCAAGTTCACCCCGAACCCCACTATGTACGCTCCTCCGCTCCTTTCCACGAGCACCCCGGCGAGCTTCCTCCCTCCGACCACAACATCGTTCGGAAACTTGACCTCCGCCTCAACGCCTGCTACCTCCCTCAGGGCCCGGGCTATGGCGAGCGCCGTCCAGGAGGAGAGGTCCCCACCTTCGGACCTCAGTATCAGGGAGGCCCATATCCCCTTCCCCTCGGGGGAATGCCAGCTCCTTCCCCACCTTCCCCTCCCCTCGGTCTGCTCGTCCGCAAGGACGAGGGTCCCCTCCGGAGCCCCCTCCCTTGCGAGCCTGAGGGCCACGTCGTTCGTGGAAGTTACGGTACGATACTTGTACAGGGGAACTCCGAACATCCCCCTAGATCCCGAAGGGATATAACGATCCCTACGGAGAACACTATTCGGAGGCCATCCCCCCGTGCTCCCCCCTTCCCTGGGCCACCTCGACGGCGTGGGTCAGGGCGTCCCCTACGGCCTCCAGACATTCCAGGGCGGCCTTGGGACTTCCGGGTAGGTTCACTATGAGCGTGCCCTTAAGGACCCCTGCCTCCCCCCGGCTGAGCATCGCTGTAGGGGTCCTCTTGAGGCCCTCGGCCCTCATCGCCTCGGGGATCCCTGGGACCCTCCTCTCCACGACGTCCAAGGTAGCCTCGGGGGTCACATCCCTCGGGGAGAGGCCCGTCCCGCCCGTCGTGAGTATGAGGTCGACCTCCCCGGAAAGCTCCCGGAGCCTCGTCGCTATCACCTCCCTCTCGTCGGGGAGGACCTCCAGAAGGGCCACCTCCCATCCCATCCTCCCTACGGACTCGGCCAAGGCCGGGCCACTGGCGTCCTTCCTCGTGCCCTTGAAGGCTCTATCGCTTATCGTGAGCACGGCAACCTTCATATACTACGACCTCCATCCCTGGTCTCACCTTACCCCCCTTCAGGACCCTTGCGAAGACCCCTTCCCTCGGCATCACGCAGTTCCCCAAAAGATTATATATGGCACATCCTACGTGGCACTCCTTCCCTATCCTCGTTATCTCTAAGAGGACTTTCCCAACTTTAAGCCTCGTGCCCACGGGAAGCCCGGCCAAGGGCAGGCCCTGCACTGTCAGGTTCTCCGCGAAGCTTCCGGGGCCTATCTCCACGGCCTTAGCCTTGGGGCAGACCTTGCCCCTGAGGACCTCCCTCTGCCTCTCTATGGCCTCAAGGGCCAGTAGGCTCACCTGCCTCTCGCCGGGTCCTGCGTGCACGTCCCCCACGAGCCCCCATTCTTCCCTGAGCTCAGCTTCAGGGACGGGGACCTTCGGTACCCCTTTCCTCTTGCTCACGTTGACCGAGACTACCTTACCTCTCATCCCTCCTCCATTCTCCGCTCTTGCCTCCCCTCTTCTCTACGAGGCGGACCTCAGCTACCTCCGCATCCCTGCAGGTCCCCTTGACCATGTCGTATACGGTGAGGGCGGCCACGGAAGCGGCCACCATGGCCTCCATCTCTACCCCGGTCCTGGAGAAGGCCCTCACCCTCGCCACGATCTCCATCCCTTCCCCCTCGACCTGGACCTGGACTTCGACCTTCCCGAGCTCTATAGGATGGCAGAGGGGTATGAGCTCGGGGGTCCTCTTGGCAGCCATTATGCCGGCTACCTTGGCGACCTCGACGGCGTCCCCCTTCGGAAGGTCCCTCAGCCTCCCCGCGAGCTCCCCCGGAAGCTTGACCACCGCCCTGGCTACGGCCTCCCTGTGGGTCGGCTCCTTGGTGGATACATCGACCATCCCCGGCATTCAGCCTCCTATCAACTTCATGCTTCCGTGGAACGCTCCGTACCTTAAAGGCTTATATTTTACAACCCTTCTAAACGCCCCTTCAAGCTTCCCCTCTCCGATGGCTCGGACCACGTCCTCTCCGAGGTCCGAAGTGATGCACGGCACGAGCTTCCCCTCCGCCGTGACCCTGAGCCTGTCGCACCTTTCGCAGAAGGGACGGGTTATTGGAGCTATGAGGCCTATCAGGGCCCCGTCCCTCCTGAAGTGTTCGGCAGGGCCTGAGCCCACGACCTCCGCCTCCTCGCTGGGCCCGAACCTCTTCAGAACTTCGTCCGCAGGGACGAGCCCGTCTTCTATTCCGAACGGCATGACCTCTATGAACCTAACGACGACCCCTTCCTCCCTGGAGAACCTTACGAAATCCTCCACCTGGAAGTCGTTCATTCCCCTGACCAGGACCACGTTGACCTTGACAGGTCGTAGCCCCTCCCTCAGGGCGGCGTCCACGCCCTTAAGAGCCCGGTCCAGGGCATCGACACCCGTCATCCTCAGGTAGAGCTCCCGGTCCAGGGCCGGAAGGCCGACGTTGACCCTCCCGAGGCCCGCCCTCCTAAGCTCGCGGGCCGAGTCCGAAAGTTCTATCCCGTTCGTGGTGAGCGAGAGGTCCCCGG
>DTYS01000103.1 GCA_012961755.1 Candidatus Latescibacterota bacterium | reverse complement strand
TCTCCCTTCTTCTCTGGTCTGGCATCCATAAGCCTTTCGGCGAACCGAACCTCCTGTACGAACCTCTCTAAATACTTCCCCTCTCCTTCCCAGGACTCCCTTATGCTCTCCAACTTCCTCTCTAAGTCCCCCATATCATCCCCTCTCTCTAAGCTTCAGGTCCCATTCCCTGCCATTTTAAAGTAAGGAGGATAAACCCTCCGCACAAGTTTACGCCTTCTGTAAGCTCTGGCAAGTTCCAGGAAGATGCCCACATCCCTCTCTATCGCCGTCTGCGTGCCGTCGAAATAGAAGGTGCGGATAGGAATGTTATCGTGGTCCCTGCTTACATCGGGATACACCGCCTCGCATACTATACCGTTCATACAACTGAACGGACTTATGTCCACTATCCCGTCCGCTCCCTTGTGATATAGGTAGATGGCCTTGCCGACCGAAAGCACCATCTCCCCGAGGGCTCCGTGGTAGGGTAGATAGGGATGGGCATATTCCAGGACTTCCTCCACATCCGGCTCCTCGTAACCCCTGAACTCCTCCTTGAACGGCTCCAGAAGCTTCTCTTCGTCCCTCTTCTGTATGAACACCTTAACCTTAAACCCGAACATCTCCAAGGAAAGCCTCTTGCCCGAAGCTATGAGCTTCCTCCGCTGCTCGGAGTTCGTGTACCATATCCACTCCGACACATCCGAAAGCCAACACTCCCCTCCCTGTTCCTCTATCTTCCGGACGAGGTCCTCGTTACTGAAGGTGTTGAGTCGACAGAATATCTCACCCACTACCCCTATTAAGGGGACCTCAGGGTCGTAATCTGCCGGGATCGACCTAAATTTGTCCCTCGCCTTGGTCAAGGTCTCTACGAGCTCCTCAAGCTTCCTTCTGGCGGGAAGGCCCCCCTTCTCCAGGACCCTGCTCACATCCTCCAACGACTCCTCGTAGGCCCTGTCGGTGTCCCCCTTGTTGATCTCGTAAGGGCGGGTCTTAAGGAGCATCTTCATAAGGATGTCGGATGAGACCACGGCCCACCAGCCCGTCCTCATAAGTTCCCTGGCCCCCTCCGCCATATCCTCGTAGGCATCCGAACTTGTGGGGCTGAAGAACATAACATCCCCATATCCCAGTTCACGGAAGACCTTCCTTTGGTACTGGACGTACTGTCCGAACCTGCAAGGGCCCGTGGACGTCGCCATGAAGAAGGCCGTCCTTGAAGGGTCGAAGTCCGGCCTCTCGGCGATCTTCAAGAAGTCCCCGAGTGTGACCTGCTCGGGGTAACACTCGTCCCCTCCCGTGTACTTCCTCCCGAGTTCCCTGGTACGCTCGTCCGACGGGGGGACTGGCTCCGCGTCTATACCTACGGAACGGAATACGGCGGCTATGAGTTTAGCCCCGCCGTAAGGCATACGAGGGATGTACAGCTTCCGTCCTTTAAGCGTCTTAGCCCCTTGGAGAGGCCCAAGCTCTGATCCTCGAGTCCCCACCTCTTCCAACCCCGCATGCACCTAAGGCCAAAGCAGAGATTTCCCCGGTCTCCCCGTCGAAGAAATGAAGTTTGGAGAGGTCCACGAGGAGGGTAACCCGCTCTCCCAAACGTGGGATGTGTTCCGTCTCCGTCCTGACGACGAGGGAATGTTTCCCGACCCGGACGTAGAGGAAAGCTTCCTTGCCCATAGGTTCCACAACTTCAACCTCAGCGTTCACTTCTGCGGCTTCCTCGGGTGAGCCTCGAAGTGTGATGTCCTCCGGACGCACCCCTAGGGTGACCTTCCTCCTCACATGGGGCAGGAGCCTTTCGGAATGCTCCGAGGACACGGGCACCCTGAAATCCTCCCCATCAAAGTAGAGCCCCCCTTCCCTCACGAGCATCCCATCCAAGAAGTTCATAGATGGGCTCCCTATGAACCCTGCCACGAACTTGTTAGCAGGGCGATTATAAAGGTTCAAAGGAGTGTCCACCTGCTGCACCACCCCATCCTTAAGCACCACTATCCTGTCCCCCATGGTCATAGCCTCCATCTGGTCGTGGGTGACGTAGATGGTGGTGGCGCCGAGGCGGGAGTGGAGCTTGCTTATCTCCGCCCTCATCTGTACCCTGAGCTTCGCATCTAAGTTTGAGAGGGGCTCATCGAACAGGAAAACTTTGGGCCTTCTCACTATCGCCCTTCCCACCGCCACCCTCTGTCGTTCTCCTCCCGAGAGGGCCTTGGGCTTGCGGTCCAGGAGGTGGGTGATGCCGAGGATCTCGGCAGCTTCCTTCACCCTTCTGTCTATTTCGGACTTCGGATATTTCCTCATCTTGAGCCCGAAGGCCATGT
>DTYS01000102.1 GCA_012961755.1 Candidatus Latescibacterota bacterium | reverse complement strand
TGATAGATGCCTCCAATACCATACGGCACGAACTGCAGGTGGCCTCCGACGCCCACTTCACCGTGAACGGCCTTTCGGTCATCCGAAGCCAGAACGAGGGCATAGAAGACGTGATAGAGGGTGTCACCTTGAACTTACTTGCCCCAACATCCGAGTCCGTAACCTTAGAGGTCGAAAGGGATACGAGCGCCATCACGAGCGGAATAGGCGACTTCATCTCGGCCTTCAACGACCTCATGGATTACCTGAACGAACAGACACGGGTGGACCCGACCACCTACACCAGAGGAGCTTTAGCGGGCGATAGCTTGGTGCGCTTCGTGAGGAGAGAGCTTATAGATTCCGTCCTGCAGTCCATAAGCGGGGTTTCAGATGGCAACCCCGGTTCCCTGAGCCAGATAGGTATTACATTCGACGAGGACATGAACCTCACGATCTCAGATTCCGGAAAGTTGAACGAATATATCCAGGACGACCCGCAGGCGGTAGCTGACATATTCCAGCTCGCAGATGGCGTGGCCCGGAGGATATACGACCTGCTTAACCCCTTAACACAAAGTGGGGGAACAATAGATAAGCAAAGGGAGGTCCTCCAGGACCAGGTGGAGGACATAAACGACCGGATAGGAAACCTCGAAACGATGCTCCGAAGGAGGGAGGAACAGATAAGGAACGAACTTGTCTCCCTCCAACAAGCCCTCATAGCTGTCGTACAGCAACAGTACTTTATACAGAGCGTGCTGTACGGGACGATGGGCACATGAGGTAAAATCGTGAAGACAGGATCTATCGGCATCCGGTCTCCCGACGTAACCCCGGTCCTCCCCCGGACCCAAGACCAGAAGGTGGAGATGCAAACACGGGGACGGAGAACCTCACCTCACGAAGGTGCCCAACCTCCGGACTTGGAAAGGATCGGGGAGGAACTTAACCGCTATATGCGTATGTTCAACACTTACCTCGCCTTCGAGATAGATCGTCCCTCCAACCGGATAATCATAAAGATCATAGACACCGAGACCAAGGAAGTAATACGCCAGATACCTCCTGAGGAGATGCTGCGGATCATGCATAACATAGACGAACTTTTAGGACTTTTGGTCGACGAAAGGGTGTAATAATATGCCTGACATATCCTTCCTGCTTTCCACGATATATAGACTCACAGAGGAAATCCGCAGGTGTATCGAGACCAGGGACTACCGGGGCCTTCAGGAAAAGCTGGACGAAAGGGCCGGACGCCTCGAGGAACTACGCAAGTCCGTATCCCATGACCTTACTCCGGACCAACGCAGGGCCGTAGAGAGGGGCCTCAGGGAGGTCCTGCGGACCAACTTTGAGCTTCAAGACCTCTTGAAAAGGCGTGAAGGACAGCTCAAGGAGGAACAAGACCGCCTTCGTAAGGGTCGCCGCGGAATAATGAGTTATCTAAAACATCCGGGAGGTCAAGGTGGAGGTAAATGAGGTAGGACCGGAACGGATTCCTGAGCTTAAGCGACCTTCCTCCTTCCAGAACGGAAGAACTTCTAAGGTAGGAAAGCCCGATAGGGAAGATAAGGTGTCCATATCGAACGAGGCCAAGCTTCTCCAGAGGGTCCGAGAGGTCGTCCGGGCACGGAGCCCGGACCTGAGGAAGGTTCTAAGACGCTTGAGGGAGGGATATTACGACCGGGAGGACGTTATCAGGGAGGTTGCAAGGAAGATATTATCCGATCTGTTCGGGTCCATGGGTTAACGCCTGATCCAAGACCCGCTCCAGCGTCTCAACGTCGAAGGGCTTAAGGACGAGATATACTTTATGCCCGACGTCCAAGTTCCTATCTCCCGTCAAGATCACTAAGGGTATAGATGCGGCCCTAGGGTTTCGCCTGAAGGCCTTACATATGACCTCCGGGGATATCGACAGTCCGTCCGCATCCACGATCACCACGCGGACCTTCTCCCTCAGAGCCCTCCACACGACCTCCGTCTCATCGGTCAGGTAAAGAAGGAGATATCTCGAAGGGTCCAAATTCCCTGCTATATATCCTACTAAGTCCCTATCACCGCTTATCAAGAGCACTTTGCTAGTCCTGGGAAGCTTTACCTGGGTAGGCTTCTCCTCCAGAGCGGATCTTAACCTGTCGGATAGCTCCTCGAATATGAACGGCTTCTGTATGTAACCCACCACCCCGACGTCGCTCAGGTCTCCCAACCTGGAGATGTCCCTGACGGCCGTAAGTATTAGGACGGGTATATCCTTCGTCCTCGGATGTTCCTTCAACTTCGCGCAGACCTCCTCCCCGCTCATCCCCGGCATGAGCAAATCCAGCAGGATCAGATCCGGAGGATCCTCAACGACTTTCTCGAGGGCCTCCTCCCCACCGTAGGCCGATATGGTCCGGTAGTTCAGACGATGCAACATACGTTCTAAGACCTCCACCACCTCAGGCTCATCGTCCACCACCAGAACCTTCTTGGGCCGCCCCGGTCCGGGAGGAGGCGGGACCGTCCGTCGAGGGCTGGAGTAGACCTCTTCCAGGTACCTGGCGATCTTCCTGCGCACCACCGGGGATGCGTCCTCATACCGTATTAGGTACCTGCCGGGACCTTCCTCCTTCACGCTTCCTAAGAAGCCATCTTGAGAGCCATCCGGAAAGATGAGGGAGAAGCCCGCTATCCTGGTGCCGTGTAGATCCCCTTCCAAATCTATTCCGTACATACTGATCTCTTTCACGGGCAACTTAAAAGTCTTCCCCTCCGCCTCGAAGCTGAGGTACAACGGAGGGTGACCATCTAAGGCTGCCCAATAGAGGTAAGCTTGTTCCTCGATCCAATCCGGGAAGCGGGCTCGGACGGATAACATGCCTCCGTAGGAGAACAACTCCTCCAACC
>DTYS01000101.1 GCA_012961755.1 Candidatus Latescibacterota bacterium | reverse complement strand
GCTCTATCATCTTCAGTTGGGCCACTGTCTCCTCATCGAACTTTTGGGAGCGCATCAACATAAGCTCTACAGCACCGAGTATAACCGTTAAGGGGTTGTTGATCTCGTGGGATAGGGTTATCACGATCTCCCGCACCGCCTTCAACCTTTCAAGTTCTACTTCCCTTTCCCTTGCTTTCTCGAGTTCCCTTTCCATCTGCCGCCTGCGGAGGCACTCCTGGACCACAAGGGGCAAGGTCTTCAAATATCCCAGATCCGCCGTCTTCACCACATAATCGTAAACTCCCGCCTTCATCGCCTCTACGGCTATCTCTTCGTTTCCGGTACCCGTGACCATAACTGTCGGGATGTCAAGACCTGCTTTTTTATACCTGTTGAACAACACAAGACCCTCAGTATCTGGAAGGCTTTGATCCAGCAATATGACGTCGTAGGCCTTCTGGCTCAGCAACTGCATGCATTCTTTGCCGTCGCCAGCTACATCTACGGAACAGTTCCCGAAGTAACTCTCGATGGCCTCCTTAGCCAACAGGGCATTTCCCCTGTCATCGTCCACGATCAATATCCGAATCGGCTCGGGCATCGCGCGTATCCCTCGGGTTGGCATCACCTAAGGTTCACCCCTTAAAATATACTTCCGGCTTCCCCGTATGTCAAGGATATCCTATAACGATGACTTGCCTGTCAATAAGGCAGACTTTTCCTACGGGGACCTAAGGGGAGCCCTTCCGTACTCGGTCCCATCTGAGTGGCATGGAACTTGCTAACTAAGAATTCAGAGAAACTTCGAGACAAAGGGGTGACGAAATATGGCGATACGCTGGGACAAGTTGACCGAGAAGTCTCAGGAGGTCCTCCAGGAGGCCCAGTCCCTCGCCCAGGACCGAAGCCACAGCCAGATAGAGCCGGAGCACCTCCTTTACGCTCTGTTAGCTCAGGAGGACGGACTTACGGGGGCGATCTTAGGTAAGCTCGGGGTCCCGCCCGACGGGGTCATAGAAAGGATGAAGGCCGAGCTTGACAAGCTTCCCAGGGTGTACGGAGGGGGGCAGGTCTACGTATCCCCCAAGCTCAACGAGGTCATCCAAAGGGCCTTCTCCGAGGCCGGGAGGCTGAAGGACGAGTACGTAAGCGTGGAACACTTGCTCCTGGCCCTTTCCGATGTGGACGGTACGGGGGCCCACAGGGTCCTGAGGGAGTTCGGGCTCACCCGCGACCGGCTCTACCAAGCCATATCCCAGGTCAGGGGGAGCCATAGGGTCACCGACCCAAATCCGGAGAGCAAGTACCAGGCCTTGGAGAGGTACGGGAGGGACCTCACGGAGCTCGCGCGCCGGGGGAAGCTCGACCCCGTCATAGGCAGGGAGGACGAGATAAGGAGGGTGATGAAGGTCCTTTCGAGGAGGACCAAGAACAACCCGGTCCTCATAGGCGATCCCGGGGTCGGTAAGACAGCGATAGTCGAAGGCCTCGCCCGGAAGATAGCCTCGGGGGATGTCCCGGAGTCGCTTAAGGACAAGCGTCTCGTGCAGTTGGACATGGGAGCCCTCATAGCCGGGACCAAGTACAGGGGAGAGTTCGAGGACAGGATGAAGGCGGTGATAAAGGAGGTCACCGAGTCCGACGGAAGGATAATCCTCTTCATAGACGAGCTCCACACCATAGTCGGAGCCGGGGCCGCGGAGGGAGCGGTTAACGCCTCGAACCTCCTTAAACCTGCCCTGGCCAGGGGCGAACTCCACTGCATAGGCGCGACGACCCTGGACGAGTACCGTGAGCACATAGAGAAGGACCCTGCCTTAGAGAGGAGGTTCCAGCCGGTATATGTCTCGGAGCCTTCGGTCGAGGATACCATATCTATCCTCAGGGGTCTCAAGGAGAGGTACGAGGTCCACCACGGCGTCCGGATAAGCGATTCGGCCCTTGTGGCTGCCGCGGTGCTCTCGGACAGGTACATATCCGACAGGCACCTTCCGGACAAGGCCATAGACCTCATAGACGAGGCTGCCGCGGAGCTCAGGATAGAGATAGACAGCATGCCGGAGGAGCTGGACAGGATAGAGAAGCGCATACGTCAGCTTGAGATAGAGCGCGAGGCCGTGAAGCGTGAGAAGGACGCGGAAGAGAGGCTCAGGCCCATAGAGAATGAGCTGGCGGAACTCAGGGAGGAAAGGGAACGCCTCAGGGTCCACTGGCTCAAGGAGAAGGAGATAATAACCAGGATAAGGGAGATAAAGGAACGCCTCGAGCTGATAAAGGTCGAGGAGCAGGAGGCCATCCGAAGGGGAGATTACGAGAGGGCTGCAAGGCTCAGGTACGGGGAGGCCGTGGAGCTCCAGAAGGAGCTTTCCAGTAAGGAAGGGGAGCTCGCCGAGGTCCAGAAGGACTTCAAGATGATAAAGGAGGAGGTGGACGAGGAGGACGTGGCGGAGGTGGTCTCCAAGTGGACCGGTATTCCCGTCTCGAAGCTCTTGGAAGGCGAGGTCGAAAAGCTCGTCCACATGGAGGAGAGGATACACAGGAGGCTCGTGGACCAGGAGGAGGCGGTCTCCGCTGTGGCGAACGCGGTAAGGAGGAGCAGGGCCGGGCTTTCGGACCCTAAGCGTCCCATAGGTAGCTTCCTGTTCCTAGGTCCTACGGGGGTGGGGAAGACTGAGCTTGCGAGGGCCTTGGCCGAGTTCCTGTTCGACGACGAGGACGCCATGGTCAGGATAGACATGTCGGAGTACATGGAGAAGCATACGGTCTCCCGCCTCATAGGTGCCCCTCCGGGGTACGTCGGTTACGAGGAGGGCGGCCAGCTCACCGAGGCCGTGAGGAGGAGGCCGTACCAGGTTATACTCTTCGATGAGGTGGAGAAGGCCCATCCGGACGTGTTCAACGTGCTCCTGCAGGTGCTGGACGACGGAAGGCTCACCGACGGCCAGGGCCACACCGTGGACTTCAAGAACACGGTGATAATTATGACCTCCAACGTAGGAAGCCACCTCATCCAGGAATACGTGGCCCAGGGAAGGGGTCCCGAGGAGGTCAGGAAGGACGTCATGGAGCTCTTAAGGGCGCAGTTCAGGCCCGAGTTCCTCAACCGCTTAGACGAGATCATAGTCTTCCGTCCTCTCTCGCAGGAGCACATAAGGAGGGTAGCTGAGCTCCAGCTCAGAAGGCTGGCCGAGAGGGTCAAGGAGAGGGCCAAGGTCCACCTTAAGTGGACCGACGGCGCCCTGGACCTGCTGGCCGAGCTCGGGTACGACCCTGTGTACGGTGCGAGGCCCCTCAAGAGGGTGGTCCAGAGCAGGATAGAGAATCCCCTGGCTATGGCCCTACTGGAGAGGAAGTTCTCGGAGGGAGATACCGTCGTTGTAGATGTTGCCGATGGGAAGTTCGCCTTCAGGAAGGAAGGATCGGAGTAAAGGGGCGGGCCAAGGCCCGCCCCTCCAGCTTTCAGGTGGACGACAGGACCTTCCCAAGCACCCTTTCGAGTTTCCCCGCGAAATGGGTCCTCATAAGCTTCTCCACATCCCCTATGGAATCCTCCAAACCTCGGTCGAACTCTATCTCCCCCAAAAATGGAACGCCGAGCGCCTCCATCTCGTCCCTCGCCGAGGACGAGCCGTCCATCCTCATGTTCTCCAGGACCCCTATTACCCGGACCTTCAGCTCGACGAGCATGCTGAGCAACCTCCTTACGACCGCCAGGGAGACCTTAGAGCCCGTGGTCACCAGGAGGAACTCCGCCCCCTTCATTAACCTCACGGCGTCCAGCGTGGTATCCCCGATGCCGGGCGGCATATCTACGACCAGAAAGTCCAAGGATCCCCAACGGGTAACGGCAAGAAGCTCTATCGTAGCGTTGGAGATGTCCACACCTCTTATGGGCGAAGGGTTTTCTCCCGCATAATGTATTATGGACATGAACCTTATCCCATGGACCTCGGGAGGGACCACTCCCCTATCCTCCTCGGGCAAGGTTGGCTTCGCCCCCAATATGGTGTGGACGGAGGGACCGTAGAAGTCCAAGTCCAGAAGCCCGGTTCTATAGCCCAACTTGGAGAGCAGGAGGGCCATGACCGAAGCTGTGACGCTCTTGCCGACACCTCCCTTCCCTCCGGAGATAGCTATCACCCTTCCAATATCTTCGAGCCTCCTATCTATTATGGCAAGCCTGGGGTCCATCGCTCGCCCTTTATGTATTCTATCCATATGCCCCTGCCCTTAGTTATCTCGAAGTCGGGGCTGCCGCATTCGGGGCATCTGATGTAGATGTGAGCCATCTCGGGGACGAAATGGATCAGCTCCACATCCTCCTCGCTCAGGTTCTCCTTGGATTCCCCGAAGGTCCATTCGTGCCCACATACCCTGCACCTTAGAACTGCCTCCTCCTTCAGGAACAAGATTTCGGCCTCCCTCACCCTCTCGTCTTCGGACTTAATTATGTCCCGAAGCACGGATCTGAAGAGCTCCTCGTCTATCTGCTGGAGTTCTCCCATCCTGACGCATATCTTGGTGACCTTAAGTCCGGCCCTCTCGGCCTCCTTCAGTGCCGTGGCGACTATACCCTCTGCCAGAGCAAGCTCGTGCACTCAGCACCTCCCCTCGTCGACCTTTAAGATAACAAAAAGGAGACCCTTGTCAAGCTCCTCATCGAACGCCTACGGGAACGAGCTGGGGGATCACTTTCACATCCACGCCGTAGACCTCCCTTATGTTCTCCCGAGTGAGGACGGAAGGCGGCCTTCCTGCCGCGAAGATGTGGCCTCCCCGAAGCATAACGAGCTTGGAGGTCCAGGTTGCTCGTGGGTTCGTCCAGGAGCAGAACCTTCGGTTCCTGTGCCAGTGCCCTGGCTATTAGGACCT
>DTYS01000100.1 GCA_012961755.1 Candidatus Latescibacterota bacterium | reverse complement strand
GGGCATTCCGTGGCCCATCCGACGACGCTGTGGTACACGCTCTACGGAACCAAGGGCTCCGTGGAGACCCCCCGCGGCAGGGCGGAACTCGGAGCTTACTGGAACGAGGACGAGAACTTGAGGACCTGGGCTGGGATGCCCTGGGCCACCGAACACCTCGGTGGTCCTAGGGAGGCCTTAACGTCCGGCCACGGAGGGGCGGATTGGTTCCTCGCGAGGGAGTTCTTGGATGTAGTGCTCTACGGGAGGCCGAACCCTATAGATGCCTATAGAGCTGTGGATTACACCCTTCCCGGAATCCTTGCCGTCTGGAGCGCACAACACGACGGGGAGGCCGTGAGGATCCCGGACCTGAGGGTTGAAAGGAGTCTTCCCGAAGACGTCATGGAATGGGACGAAGGGCGTTCGAAGAAGGAGTTCAGGGACGTGAGGTAAAGACATCGACTTCGAAAACTTCCGTTCGGCTTGACAATTCCCATCCCTTCCTTGTATATTACTTTCCAGGTGACCTCTCTTAGAGGGAAACGATGGACCGAAGGGATTTCTTAAAAAGGGCCATATTAGGGGCAGCTCTGGGTCCGGGGTTGCTGCGTCCTACCATCGCAGGCACGAGGTCCCGTGTGGTGGTATCCGTCGGGAAGGGAAGGTTGGACGAGGGAGCGGTCGGAGTCCTCCTGGACCGAGGGATCGAGGTGCTCTTCGGGGCTAAGGCGAAGGACGTGTGGCAGGAACTTTTCGGACCCGGGGACGTCGTGGGCCTCAAGGTAAACTGCCTCGCGGGGAGGGGGATGTCCACCCGAAAGGAGCTTGTGGGCGCCGTCGCCAGGAGGCTCATCTCCGCTGGGGTGAGGCCTGAGGACATCGTGATATGGGACAGGGCCAATGCCGACCTCAGGAAGGCGGGGTACAGGACGAACAGGGGGGGGAACGAGCTCCAGTGCTACGGCACCGATGAGGTGGGATATTACCCCGCCCTCATACAGCATATGTCGGTGGGGAGCCTGTTCAGCAGGATCCTGATAGAGCAGTGCACCAAGGTCATAAACCTTCCCGTGCTCAAGGACCATGGGATATGTGGGGTCACCTTGGGTATGAAGAACTTCTTCGGTGCCATCCACAACCCTAACAAATACCACGACAACGCCGGGGATCCGTACATAGCGGACCTTAATACCCTACCCTTCATAAGGCAGAAGACCGTACTGACCATCTTAGATGGCCTCCTGGCCCAGTACGAGGGCGGCCCTCCCTACATGCCCCAATGGACGTGGCCCTTCGGAGCTCTGCTTCTTTCGAAGGACGTAGTAGCTTTGGATTACACGGGCTGGCAGATCATAGAGAAGAAGAGGGCGGAGAAGGGCCTTCCTTCCCTCAGGGAGGCAGGCAGGGAACCGCTCTACATCCTTACAGCTGCCGATCCCCAACATCGCTTGGGAAATGCCGATCCGAGCCTCATAGAGGTAATATATGTATGAGCCGAGGGACTACAGGGAGAGGATCCCCGACGACGGCCTCCACACCTTCAGGATCGTCCTGGGGGAGAGCGACCTCTGGATAAGGGCCGAGGAAGACCTCTCCGGGGAAGCCATAAGGACCCTGAAGGAGGTGAGGAGGCAGTTGGCGAGGTACATACGAAGGGACCCGGGCTTCCTCCAGGCCCTGACCCCTCGCCCCGTCGGCGAAGATGCCCCTCCGTTGGTCAGGGAGATGGCGGAGGCGGGGAAGAAGGCCGAAGTGGGGCCTATGGCGGCCGTGGCCGGAGCGATAGCCGAACACGTGGGCAGGAGGCTCTCCGAGCTTTCGGGTGAGGTCATAGTCGAGAACGGTGGGGACATATTCCTCTCGCTCTCCCGTCCACGGAGGGTAGGGATATTTGCGGGAGGTTCCCCGCTTTCGGGAAAGCTGGCCTTGGAAATAGTGCCCGAGGAGACCCCCTGCTCGGTCTGTACGTCCTCTGGCACCGTGGGACATTCCCTGAGCTTCGGCAGGGCCGACGCCGCTGTAGTGGTGGCCGAAGGCGGTGCCTTGGCGGACGCGGTGGCCACCGCATTGGGGAACAGGGTCCGGGAACCGGAGGACATATCGGAAGCCATAAAGTGGGCCTTGGGGATAGACGGCGTCAGAGGGGCCCTAGTGGTCTTAGGGGACAAGTTAGGGGTCCTGGGAGGTCTCAGGCTCACAAGGGTGGGAAGGTGACGTCCTTGTGGGCAGGCCGACACAGATAAGCTCCCACTTTCCGGCGAACCCCGGGCGCTCGATCCGGCATATCAAGCGGGCTTTAGGAGGTGAGGTATATGCTCTGGACCAGGCGCAGCTTCGTCAAGGTTACACTGTCCGCGTCCGCTGCCACGTTCCTTCCCTGCCTAGTTCGTTCGTACTTCCCCCGTTTCCCCAGGGAGGACGATCCCACAGATGAGTCCTTGACCGAGGCCAGACATTACGAAAAGCTTCCCTATAAGAAGATCCGCTGTGTGCTTTGCCCGAGGGAGTGCGTCGTAGACGACCAGGAGAGGGGATACTGCGGCGTCAGGGAGAACAGGGGAGGGAAGTACTATACCCTCGTCTACGGCAAGCCCTGTACATGGCACGTGGATCCCATAGAGAAGAAGCCCCTGTTCCACTTCCTTCCCGGCACCAAGGCCTTCTCCATATCCACGGTAGGATGTAACGTAGAGTGTCATTTCTGCCAGAACTGGCAGATATCCCAAATTCGCCCGGAGCAGAGCACCGACTACATAGCTTCCCCCTTAGAGATAGCCCGGGCCGCCTATTACACAGGATGCGAAAGCATAGCTTACACGTACGCAGAGCCCGTGATCTTCTACGAGTACATGTACGACTGCGCGGTGGAGGGCCACAGAAGGGGCGTACGTAGCGTGATGATATCCAACGGTTACATAAACCCTGAGCCCATGAGGCAGCTCTGCGATGTCTTAGACGCGGTGAAGATAGATTTCAAGGCCTACACCGAGCGGTTCTACAGTAACGTCTGTCACGGTCACCTCAGACCTGTTCTGGACACCTTGGTCCTCCTCAAGGAGATAGGTATATGGTTCGAGATGGTCTACCTTGTGATCCCGACACTCAACGACTCCCCGGACGAGATAAGGAGCATGTGCAGGTGGATAATCGAAGAGCTCGGGCCGGACGTTCCCCTGCACTTTACGAGGTTCTTCCCCCAGTACAAACTTCGTAACCTACCCCCCACCCCTGTTAAGACCTTGGAGAGGGCGTGGAAGATAGCTAAGGGTGAAGGGCTCAACTTCGTATATATAGGGAACGTCCCAGGGCACAAGGCCGAAAGCACATATTGCCCTTCCTGTGGAAGGAGGCTTATATACAGGATAGGGTACATGACCGAGGTCGAAGGCCTGAGGGACGGACGTTGTGTATACTGTGGTAGGGAGATACCGGGGGTGTGGAAGTAGGAACTTTACAAATTTTAAGGAGGGCTATATGTGGACAGAGTGCTCGTTAGTTAGCTTCGTCGTCCTATCCGCGTTGCTCCTAGGTGTGAGCGTGGAATCCTCCGCCAAGGTCCGCAAGCCCGCGGTCGCGGGCCAGTTCTATCCGGCAGACCCCACCATCCTCAGGAGGACGGTAGAGGAAATGTTGGAGAACGCGAGGAAGGTTCCTGTTGAAGGGGAGATAGTAGGCCTCGTCTGTCCCCACGCAGGATACCCCTATTCAGGTCCCACGGCCGCCGTGGCGTACAAAGAGGTCATGGGGAAACGCTACGACGCTGTGGTGGTCGTAGGACCGAGCCACAGGGAATTTTTAAGGGGAAGCTCGATCTGGGCTGAGGGGGGGTACGAGACGCCCTTAGGGGTAGTGCCCGTAGCGGAGGATGTAGCCAAGAAGATGCTCTCCCCCAAGGACGATATAGTCTTCTCGGAGGCCGGCCACAGGTACGAACATTCCGTGGAGGTGGAGCTCCCCTTCCTTCAGGTTGCCATACCGGACCTCATGGTCGTCCCCGTCGTGATGGGCGAACAGAACCTTAGGGCCTGCAGGAACCTTGCGGATGCAATCGTAAGGGCATGTAAGGGTAAGAGGTG
>DTYS01000099.1 GCA_012961755.1 Candidatus Latescibacterota bacterium | reverse complement strand
TTCTCGGTGGCCAGGTTGACGGTAGCCGAAAGCACCCCCTCCACGCCTTTGAGAGCCTTTTCCACGTGGGCAGCGCAGGAAGCGCAGGTCATCCCGCCTATAGGAAGGACTACGGTCTCCACCGGAACATCGTACCCAGTATCCCGTACGGCCCGAACTAAGCTTGCTATGTCAAGGACCTCGGGGTCGTATTCGACCACGGCCCGCTCCGTGGCAAGGTTAACTTTTGCCTCGGCCACACCCTCAACATCCTTCAAGGCCCGCTCCACGCGGGCAGCGCAGGAAGCACAGGTCATCCCTTTCACAGGCAGAGAAAACTTTGTCGACATAACGATACTCCTAACTTAATATCCTCGTGGAGTTCAATATGGCTAACAACGCCACACCAACATCGGCGAAGACCGCCTCCCACATAGTAGCCATCCCGAGGGCACCTATAGTCAGGAATATCCCCTTGACCCCTAAAGCGAAGACGATGTTCTGCCAGACTATCCTTCTGGTCCTTTTAGCTATCCGGACGGCCTCGGGAAGCCTGGAAGGTCCGTCCGTCATCAGAACTATATCCGCCGCCTCCACGGCGGCGTCCGAGCCCAGAGCCCCCATGGCTATACCTATGTCGGAACGTATCAGGACCGGGGCGTCGTTTATTCCGTCGCCCACAAAAGCTATAAGTTCGTCCTTGCTATCCCTGCTTTCCATCAACTCTTCCACCCTTTCCACCTTCTGTTGGGGAAGTAGTTCGGCGAAATATTCGTCTAACCCCAGCTCCTGACAGACCGCTCTGGCCACCTCTTCGCTGTCCCCCGTGAGCATGATCTGCCTTTTCACCCCGAGGTCCCTGAGCCTTCGGACGGCCTCTCCGGCATCCTCCTTAACCTCGTCCGAGATGACGATGTAACCGGCGTACCTACGGTCCACTACGACGTGGACCACCGTCCCTTCGACGTCGCAGGTGTCGTGTTCTACCTGCTCCATGTGGAGCAACCTATCGTTTCCGACCAGGACCTGACGTCCCTCCACCTCGGCCCTTACGCCGTACCCGGAGATCTCTTCGTAGCTTTCCACCTCGCTTTCATCTATGTTCCCTCCGAAGGCCTCCCGTACCGACTGGGCTATGGGATGGTTTGAGAGGGCCTCCGCCTTTGCGGCCAATTCTAAGATCTCCCCTTCGGAGAAGCCGTCCCCGGGGACGACTTCGGTCACCCGAAAGACCCCCTTGGTCAAAGTGCCGGTCTTATCCCACACGACCGTATGGAGGTCGTTCAACCCTTCTAAGTAATTCGAACCCTTCACTAAGACCCCTCGTCTGGAGGCCGCCCCTATCCCCCCGAAGAACCCCAAAGGGATGGAGATCACCAGGGCGCATGGGCAGGATATCACTAAGAATATGAGGGCCTTGTATATCCACTCCGAGAAAGTTTCCTCGTGGGAGAACATCGAAGCGAGTCCCGGAATACGGTAAAGTATCACGGGCACGGTGGCCAAGAGGAACGCCCCTGATACCACGGCAGGGGTGTAGTACCTTGCAAACTTAGTTATAAATTTCTCGGTCGGGGCCTTCTTTGCCGCCGCGTTCTCCACCAAGTCCAATATCTTGGAGACGGTGGACTCACCGAAGTCCTTGGTCACCTGGACGGTGAGAGCTCCGGTCCTGTTTATCATCCCCGACAGGACCTGCCCCCCCGGTCCCACCTCCCTAGGCATCGACTCCCCGGTCAGGGCGGATGTGTCCACCGTGGACGATCCTTCCAGGACGACCCCATCCAACGGCACCTTCTCGCCGGGCCTCACCACTATGATGTCCCCCACCTTCACTTCCTTGGGGTCTACCTTCCTTATACCTCCGTCGATCCTTAAGTTCGCATAATCCGGCCTTATGGCCAGCAGGGACCTTATGGACCTCCGGGAACGGTCCAAAGCCATATCCTGGAAAAGTTCGCCTACCTTGAAGAACAACATGACCGCCACCGCTTCGGGAAATTGCCTTATAGCGAAGGCCCCCACCGTCGCTACGGTCAAAAGGAAGTTCTCGTCGAAAAACCGTCCATGCAGGGCGTTTCTGATGGCCTTCCAGACGACGTCTCCGGCTACGATTATGTAACTCAGGATAAAAAGGACCAACTCCGTCCGGAATATCAGGGCCCCAGCGTACATGGACGCCCCTAACCCGAGGGCTAATACCTCCCCTTTCACGCTAAGCTTCTCCATAGCTGGCCTCACCAAAAACATACTAAATCTACCTATATGGTAAACAATTCTATAACAATATAGGAAATTTCTTCAAATTTGTCAAGGGAAGTCCTAAACCCCTTGACAAAACCTTCCACATCTTATATTTTATAATTCGTCTATCAACACAGTAGATTTTAACGTAAGCTGGGAAGAGATATGGGATACAGTGCCGTGATGTTGTTGTCCGGAGGTTTAGACAGTACATTGGCCTTAAAGATGATGCTGGACCAAGGTATAGAGCTCTATGCTTTGAACATCGTGACCCCGTTCTGCACTTGCACCCGTAAGGGATGCCGCCACCAGGCAAGCCTGGTCTGCGAAAAGTTCGGGATTCCTCTGAGGGTTATCCACGGCGGACAGGATTACCTGGAGCTCGTACGTAACCCGAAGTATGGCTACGGAAGTCAGATGAACCCCTGTATAGATTGTAGGATATTCCTATTTCGGAAGGCCAAGGAGCTCATGGAGGAACTTGGCGCCGACTTCGTGGTCACGGGGGAGGTACTGGGCGAGCGACCTATGTCCCAGCGTCCCGAGGCGATTAAACTGATAGAGAGGGAATCCGGCCTGGAGGGGAGGGTCCTCAGGCCGCTGTCCGCTAAACATCTGAAACCTTCCCTGCCCGAGCTGAAGGGGATGGTGGACAGGGAGAAACTCCTCGACATAAGGGGCCGTTCCAGGAGGCCCCAGATGGCCCTGGCGGAGGCTTTTGGGATAGAGGATTACCCCTGTCCGGCCGGAGGATGTAGGCTCACCGACCCTAAGTTCGCCGGGAGGGTCAGGGATGCGATAGAACACGACGAGTTCACCCTCACGGAGGTCGGACTCCTCAAGCTTGGAAGGCACTTCCGGCTCCCGAGCGGGGCGAAGGTGATAGTGGGCCGCAACGAAGGGGAGAACTTCCTCCTCTCCCAGTTCGCCTCCCCTTCGGACCTCCTCCTGGAGGCCCGGGGCGTTCCGGGTCCGGTCGTCCTCCTGAAGAAGGCTCGAGGAGAGGAGGATATCAAGATTGCTGCTTCTATGTGTCTACGATACAGCGACTTTAAGGGGGACATCGGAACGGTGCTATATCGTCCGAAGGCCCGGAAGGACGAGCTTGTGGAGGTGGAACCCATGGACGACCCGACGCTCGAGGCCTACCGCATCTGAGGGGAGGATATGAAGGAACGAGCTCGGAAGGTCGAAAGGTTGAAATCCATACTTAGGGATATGGGCTCGGTGGTCGTGGCCTATTCGGGAGGTGTGGACAGCACGTTCCTGGCCTACTTAGCCCATCAGGTCCTAGGGGAAAGGATGTTGGCTGTCACGGCGTCCTCCGAGACCTACCCTAAATCAGAACTGGAAGAGGCCGAAGTTCTGGCTTCCCGGCTCGGGTTCCCGCACACGGTCGTCCGTACGGCCGAACTGGAGATGGATGAGTTCAGGAATAACCCTCCGGACAGGTGCTACCATTGCAAAAGGGAACTCTTCTCAAAGCTGCTCTCCATGGCCAAGGAAATGGGATTCAGATGGGTGGCCGACGGGTCAAATCTGGACGACGAGGGGGACTTCCGGCCGGGAATGAGGGCCTTGAAAGAGTTGGGCGTGCGCTCCCCCTTGATGGAGGTAGGACTCACCAAGGAGGATGTAAGGCTTCTTTCGAAGGACTTAGGGCTTCCCACATGGGATAAGCCTCCTAAGGCCTGTCTCGCCTCCCGCTTCCCGTACTGGGAGGAGATCACACGGAAGAAGCTCTCCATGGTGGCCGAGGCCGAGGAGCTCCTTGGGAAGCTCGGGTTCCGCCAGTATAGGGTCAGGTACCACGGCCCCATAGCGAGGATAGAGGTGGACCCCGAAGAGATAAGTAAGGTGCTCCAAGTGAGGGAGAGGCTCGTGTATGAGGTGAAGCGCATAGGCTTCATCTATGTGACCTTAGATCTGCAGGGATACCGTACCGGTAGCCTGAACGAGATCCTTGCGAGGGGGTAGAATATGGAAAAGCTCAGGTACAAGACAGCGGAAGTTCCCAAGCTCATACGAGGCATCGCCAAAGATGTCACGGAGCTCATCGGGAACACCCCTCTGGTGCAGCTCAACCGTATAGCCAAAGGAGCAAAGGCCAAGGTCCTAGTTAAGCTCGAATCCTTCAACCCCCTCGGAAGTGTGAAGGACCGTATAGGGGTAGCTATGATATTGGACGCCGAAGAGAAGGGCCTCATAACTCAGGATACGGTCATAATAGAGCCCACCAGCGGAAACACGGGGATAGCCTTAGCGTTCGTGTGCGCAGCTAGGGGATACAGGCTCATCCTCACCATGCCGGAGACCATGTCCTCCGAGCGCAGGCAACTTTTGAAGGCCTTAGGCGCGGAGATCGTGCTCACCCCGGGGGCGGAGGGGATGGCCGGGGCCGTGAGGAAGGCCGAGGAGTTAGCTCTGCAGCTTCCGAAGGCCTTCATACCCCAACAGTTCAAGAACCCTGCCAACCCCGAGATCCACAGGCTCACTACCGCCGAGGAGATATGGAGGGACACCGAAGGCCAGGTAGACGTACTCGTCGCGGGCGTCGGCACGGGAGGTACCATCACCGGGGTGGCCGAAGTTCTGAAGGAACGCAAGCCCGGATTTAAGGCCGTCGCCGTGGAACCGGCCTCGTCCCCAGTGCTCTCGGGAGGCGAGCCCGGACCCCACAGGATCCAGGGCATAGGCGCAGGTTTCGTGCCGGATGTGCTGAGGCTGGACCTCATAGACGAGGTCGTCCGGGTGACCGACGAGGACGCCCAGGAGACCTCACGGAGGTTGGCTAAGGAGGAAGGGATATTGGCGGGGATATCCTCTGGGGCTGCCGCCTGGGCCGCCCTCCAGGTGGCAGGTAGGCCGGAGAGCGAGGGGAGGACCATAGTCGCCATACTGCCGGACACCGGGGAAAGATACCTATCCACAGGACTTTATACGGTATAGCCCTGAAAAAGTCCTTCGCTGGGGGAGGAGTCGAGGATGCCCGAAAGGAAGATATATATGGACTACGCCGCCACTACACCGGTCCGTCCGGAGGTGGTGGAGGCCATGTTACCTTACTTCACGGAAAGGTACGGTAATCCCTCCAGCATCCATTCCTTCGGTCAGGACGCCAGGGTCGCCGTGGAGGAGGCGAGGGCGAAGGTCGCTTCGCTTATAGGGGCGAGGCCCGAAGAGATCGTCTTCACGAGCGGGGGGACGGAGTCCGACAACTTCGCCATAAAGGGTGTCGCGTACGCCCTGAGGGGAAAGGGCGACCACATAGTGACGTCCTCGGTCGAACATCATGCGGTACTTGAAACATGCAAGTCCTTGGAGAATGAAGGGTTCAAAGTAACATATCTTCCTGTGGACCGTTACGGAACGGTCGATCCGGAGGACGTTCGCAAGGCCATAACGGAAAGGACGATACTTGTATCGGTTATGCACGCTAACAACGAGGTGGGCACCGTACAGCCAATAGAGGAGATATCCAAGATAGCCCACGAAAGGGGTACCTACTTCCACACGGACGCGGTTCAGACCGTAGGACACATAAAGGTGGATGTGGAAGAGCTGGGCGTGGACCTGCTGAGCACCTCCGCTCATAAACTCTATGGTCCTAAAGGTGTAGGAGCTTTATACATCCGCAAGGGAACCCGGATAGCCCCCTTCGTACACGGAGGGGAGCAGGAAAGGGGAAGGAGGGCCGGGACCGAGAACGTCCCCGGGATAGTGGGCTTCGGCAGGGCGGCGGAGCTCGCCAGGGCCGAGTACGAGGACGAGGCGAGGAGGCTCTCCGAGCTACGGGACAAGCTCATAGAAGGCCTCCGGGAGCGCATAGATTATATCCACTTAAACGGCCATCCGACCCGCAGGCTTCCTGGAAACGTGCATGTAACGGTGGAGTTCGTGGAGGGAGAGTCCATGCTCCTTAACCTGGACATTGAAGGGATAGCCGCTTCCACGGGCTCGGCCTGTAGTTCAGGTAGCCTGGAACCTTCGCACGTGCTGTTGGCCATGGGCCTCTCCCACGAACTTGCACACGGCTCCCTTAGGTTCACGATGGGAAGGTGGTCGACGGAGGAGGATGTGGAGAGGGTCTTAGAGGTGCTCCCTGAGGTGGTGGCCAGGCTAAGGGCCATGTCGCCGCTTTATAATGTAAGGAACGCGTACCCTTAGTACATGCTCTACGGTGCGTCACCACATGCGGGGAAGGAGGTCCAGATGAGGGACGTATGGTCCATGTACAGCGATAAAGTAATGGAACACTTCCGTAACCCCAGGAACGTTGGGGTCATAGAGGACCCCGACGGCGTAGGGCACGTTGGCAACCCTGTCTGTGGGGACATAATGGAACTTTACATAAAAGTGAGGGACGGAGTGATAGTGGATGCGAGGTTCCGGACCTTCGGTTGTGGTGCTGCCATAGCCACGAGTTCCATGGTGACCGAGATGGTCAAGGGCAAGACCCTGGAGGAGGCTCTGGAGATCTCCAACAGGGCGGTGGCGGAGGCCTTGGACGGGCTTCCTCCTATAAAGATGCACTGTTCGGTATTGGCCGAGGAAGCCCTAAGATCGGCCATAGAGGACTATATGAAAAGGAAAGGGGGACAGGGTGCATCTTCCGGAGATGGGCAAATTACCTCCTGAGATCTTCCGCTCCATCATCCTCCCCCACCTGGGGGCGTCGGACGAGAAGGTGCTGGTAGGTCCCCAGCACGGGGTGGACGTCGGGATAGTGGAGATAGGGGACAAGGCGGTCGCCCTGACCGCGGACCCCGTGTTTATAGTCCCCGAGTACGGATGGGAGAGGGCAGCGTGGTTCGCCGTCCACATCTTGGCCTCGGATGCCGCCACGAGCGGACTTAGGCCCTGCTTCATGGCCATAGACCTCAACCTTCCGGTGGAGATGACCTTGGAACAGTTGGAGGTGGTCTGGAGGACGGTACATAAAGAGTGCGAACGGTTGGGGATAGCCATAGTGGCAGGCCACACGGCTAAGTACGAGAACTGCGGCTACCCGATGGTGGGGGGCGCCGTCGTGCTCAGCGTAGGCGATAAGGACAAGTACGTGACCCCGAGCATGGCCGAAGTTGGGGACAAGATAATAATAACCAAAGGTCCAGCGATAGAGGCCTCAGGGATATTCGCGGCGATGTTCCCGGACCTTTTGGAGGAGGAGTTCGGCCCCGATTTTTCCAGGAAGGCCCAGGAGCTTTTCTACCGTATGACGGTGGTGGAGGACGCCATGACGGCCGTAAGCGTCGGCGTGAGGGAGGATGGGGTAACAGCTATGCACGACGCGACGGAGTGCGGGGTGTGGGGTGCCCTCCACGAACTTGCCCAGGCCTCAGGTCTGGGACTCAGGGTGGAGAAGGAAAGCATAGTGGTGGACGAGAGGGCCGAGCGCATATGCTCCTACTTCGGCATAGACCCTTACAGCTCCATAAGCGAGGGCACCCTCATAATTTCCTGCCGGCCTCACAAGGCCGAGGCCGTGGTGGATGCCCTAAGAAAGGAGGGCATTCCGTCCTCCGTCGTCGGGGAACTGGTGGACCCCAAGTACGGCATTGTAGTGGTGGAGGAGGGGGAGGAACGGGAGTTGGAACATCCGAAGATAGACCCGTTCTGGGAAGCGTTCTACGAAGCCTTAAGACGAAGTTCCTCAGATTAGGAGGTTGAGATGCCTTCGAAGAAGCTTGTGCTCAGGTTTCCCGCCCATCTTGTGGACAGGCCGATAATCTACAGGCTGGTCAAGGACTACGACCTTACCTTCAACATCCTGAAGGCACAGATAAGCCCCCAGGAGGAGGGATTACTGGTCTTCGAACTTTCCGGCGAACCCCGGGCGCTCGAGTCCGGCATATCCTACCTCAAGGGTTTGGGGGTCCACATACAGGCTTTCGGTGAGGATGTTTATAGGGACGAGGGTAGGTGTACGCACTGTGGGGTGTGCGTTGTGATGTGTCCCACCGGGGCTTTGAGTTTGGACAAGGAGACCATGCTCGTCTCCTTCGACAGCTCCAAGTGCATAGCCTGTGAGGCGTGCATAGGGTCCTGTCCTCCTAAGGCGATGCAGATAAGGTTCTAAGGGCGATGAGGGTCGTAGTGGCGATGAGCGGAGGTGTGGACTCCTCCGTGACCGCCGCCCTCCTCAAGGAAGAGGGGTACGAGGTCATAGGCATAACCCTGGACCTCGGGATAAGGGACGATTCGGGATGTTGCGGCGTGGAGTCGGCCGTGGACGCTAAGAGGGTGGCGGGAAAGTTGGGTATACCTCATTATACCTTAAATCTAGGGGACCTTTTTCACAGGGAGATAGTCCTCCCCTTCTGCAGGGAGTACAGCCTCGGCAGGACCCCTAACCCCTGCATAAGGTGCAACCGAGTCGTCAAGTTCGAGGTCCTGCTCAGAAAGGCCAGGGAGTTCGGAGCCGACCTCGTAGCTACGGGGCACTACGCGAGGGTTGGGTTCGACCGGGCCCTCGGTAGGTACGTCCTGAGGAAGGGGGTCGACAGGGCCAAGGACCAATCCTATATGCTCTACCTCCTGACACAGGAACAGCTCGGCCGTACTACCTTCCCCTTGGGAGACCTGACCAAACAGGAGGTCAGGAGGCTCGCAAGGAGGATGGGCCTACATACGGCCGGAAGGCCCGAAAGTCAGGAGATATGCTTCGTCCCCGACGGAAGGTACCCCGAACTCGTGGGGAGGTACTTCCCGGAGGCGGTGAGGCCCGGCCCGATATTGGACGGGAAGGGCAAGATCTTAGGGAGGCATAAGGGCATAGCCTACTATACGGTCGGGCAGCGCAGGGGGCTTGGGTTGGTCCTCGGAAGGCCCCTCTATGTGGTCCGGATAGATCCCGAGCTGAACGCTATCGTCGTGGGAGGAAAGGACGAAGTCCTCGCAGAGGGTCTCCTGGCATCGAATGTGAACCTCGTATCGGTGCCCGAAATCTCCGAACCTACGAAGGTCAAGGCCAAGGTCCGCTACCGTCAACCGGAGGTCGACGCCACCGTCTTCCCCCTTGAAGACGAAAGGGTCCTTGTGAGGTTTTCCGAGCCCCAGGAGGCCGTGACCCCCGGACAGTCGGTGGTGTTCTACTTAGGCGATGTGGTGGTGGGAGGCGGGACGATAGAGGAGGCATGGAGGGAAGGTGAAGAAGTTACTTCCAGTGCTCAGGGTGGACCGTGAATATGTAAGTTTAACCCGGGAATCCGTGGCCGAGGAGTTCCAACTGACCATATTCCTCAACGACAGGGAGCTGGTCACGCTCGCATGTTCTCCCGTGCATATGGAGTACCTGGCCTTAGGATTCCTGCACTCCGAGGGCTTCATAGGGGGAAGGGACGATGTGGAGAGGGTCGTACTTGACGATCGAAACGGGGTTATTAGGATAACTATCAAGAAAGAGCTGGACTTGGATATGCCATTTAGGAGGCTGATAACCTCGGGATGTGGAAGGGGGTTGAAGTACTACCGTCCTTCGGACGTCTCCCTCGGAAGGGTAAGATCGGATATGAAGGTCTCGCCTTCGCTCATATCTGGACTTATGAAGGAGTTCGCAAGCTCCTCGGAAACTTTCAAGGAGACTGGAGGGGTACACAGCGCCGCCTTCTGCGATGCCGAGGGGGTCCTGATATTTGAGGAGGACATAGGAAGGCACAACGCCTTGGACAAGGTCTTCGGGAGGTGTCTGTTAGAGGGGCTCCCAACACAAGATGGCATCGTGCTCACGACCGGCAGGGTCTCGTCCGAGGTGGTGCTTAAAGCCGTCAGGATGGGGGTACCGTTCCTCATCTCCAGGTCCGCTCCCACCGACTTAGCCGTAAAGCTTGCGGAGGATCTGGGTCTTACCCTCGTAGGGTTCGTGAGGGGGAGAAGGATGAACGTATATGCTCACAAGGAGAGGATGATATGGGATACGAGGAGCTTATAGAACGCATAGTCGAGCTCAAGGAGGAACGAAACGCTGTAATCCTGGCCCACAACTACCAGCCCGGGGAGGTCCAGGATATAGCCGACTTTTTGGGGGACTCCTTGGGCCTGTCGCGCAAGGCCGCCGAGACGGACGCCGACGTCATAGTCTTCTGCGGGGTGCGCTTCATGGCCGAGACAGCGGCGGTACTTTGTCCCGACAAGCTCGTCCTGCTGCCCGACCCCATGGCCGGATGTCCCCTGGCCGATATGGTCACAGCGGAGGCCCTCAGGAGGAAGAAGGCCGAACGCCCCGACGCCACCGTGGTCTGCTACGTGAACTCCTACGCAGACGTCAAGGCCGAAAGCGATGTGTGTTGCACATCGGCCAACGCCGTCCAGATAGTGGAGAAGATAGAGGGCCCCGTGCTCTTCGTCCCGGACCAGTACCTGGGCAGCTACGTG
>DTYS01000098.1 GCA_012961755.1 Candidatus Latescibacterota bacterium | reverse complement strand
TCAAGCCTCAGGGTCCTGATGCCTACCTCGTAACTCATATCAGTTTATGAGGTTCAACTTAAAATAGATCTTTTTGGTCCCCATGTCAAGGTCCTCGAAGGGGTCCGGTTTAAGTAGCCCCCCTCTTGACAAGGGCAAATTCTTTCTTATCTTAGTGAAGCGGTGCGAACAGCTTCTGTACAGCCCCCAATGTAGCCCGATGAATCTAAACATGCTCTTGCTCGTCCTCGTCCTGACGATAGGTTCGCAGGGATCAGCTGCCTCTGTAGGTTCCGCCCTCAAGTGGCAGTTCGGCCGTAGGAGCCTGGCCCTGAGGAGGGGAAAGCTGGTTCCGACGAAGGTCCAGGTCTCCGTCCGCTTCCGCAGACCTCCTACCGAAGAGGAGCTGAGGAACGTTGAAGATATGGGGGTCCGCTTCCTTAGGTGGAGGGGGAAGCTTCTTCATGTAGGCAGGATATACGGGGCGGACGTTCCTTGGGGCGTCCTGGAAGATTTAGCACGGCATCCGCTCGTAGAAAGGCTTGAGGCCGCAATGAGGGTCAAGATTGTGCCGCTTCTAAATGTAAGCGGAGTACAGGTCGGGGCGAGGGAGGCCTGGGATATGGGGGGGCCGGGGTCCCTTACCGGGAAGGGGGTTAAGATAGCCCTCTTCGACACCGGGGTCGACCTTTACCACCCCGCGTTCTGGATGGCCGGGGAGCCGGTGCCCTGGTCCGACTCCGACGGAGATGGGGTCCTCACGCCCGGGATCGACGGGATCGACGCGGACGGGAACGGAAGGCTGTCCTCGGACGAGGTCCTGCACCTCTGGAAGGCCGAGGTGAGGGACCCTTACGGGAGGTACAGGAGGGGGAGAAACTTCGACCCTTGGACCGACTGGCTCTACTTAGACGAGAACGGGAACGGGAAGAGGGACTACGGGCCCGAGGAGGGGTTCTCCGGTGAGGACCCCACCTTCGGGGAGCCTGTATTCCTTCCGGACGACGTGGACGGGGACGGTGCCTTGGAAGTCGGAGAGCCTCTAAGACCATTAGGCTCCTTGAAGGTCTTGGCGTCCTTGGAGGGTGTCAGGGGTGAGCTTGTGGAGAGGGGAGGTCCGGAATTGGTCTACGACCCCGGCGACCCTGAGAACCACGGCACTCCGGCGGCGGGGATAATCCTGGGAGGGTTCTCGGGCGAGAGGAGATGGGTGGGGATGGCCCCGGGGGCGGAGCTTTTGGTGGTGCACAGGGAGGACCTCGTGCCCGAGCAGTTCGTTCCCTGGGCGGTCGAGATGGGAGCGGACGTCATGGTGTACGAGTTCGGAGGGTGGGTCTTCGAATTTTTGGACGGCTCCTCAAATTTAGAGCGGATGATAGACGAGCTCGCGAGGAAGGGCATAGTCCAGCTCACCGCAGCCGGGAACCTGGCAGGGCCCACAAGGAAGAAGCACTGCAGGTTGCAAATTACGGGGGAGGGGAGGGCTGTCAGGGTCAACGTGCCTGAGGAGTACGGAATAAAGACCATCTACCTCACCTTCCTCTGGAGGTCACCGGATAGTCTCGACGTTGAGGTCATCGCTCCACACGGCCTTAAGTTCAGGATAGTTCCCGACGGCGATGTAAGGGAGGCCCCAGGTCTGGAGATCTTCGGGAACGTGGAGGTCTCCCCGAGGGGGACGCATAAGTTCGATGTAGCCTTGAACGGGGAGGACGGCCTCGAAGTCGGGGTGTGGAGCTTCGTGCTCAGATCCGGAGGTATGCCCTTCGTGGTCGACGGTTACCTGGCGGACGACGTCTCGGATTGGAAGGGAGGGGCGCAGTTTCTGGACTTCGTCACGGACGAAGGCACCGTCGCCTGGCCCGGAACTGCGGACGAGGCGATAACGGTGGCAGCGTACGACCCATCGGGCCTCAGGAACCCCGAGGGTGAGATAAACGACTTCAGCGGTAGGGGCCTCAGGATAGATGGGAGGAGGGTGGTGGACATAGCAGCTCCCGGAAGCGTAGTCTTTTCGACGTGGACCAAGGAGGCCTCGGGCTCCCCGGGATGCTACGGCCCCTTCGAGGGCACGAGCTCCGCCCTCCCGCACGTCGCCGGAGCGGCCGCGATACTCCTCCAGGCGGACCCGTCCTTAGGGCACGAAGGTGTAAGGGAAGCCCTGTGTAGGGGGGCCAGGAGCGACGAGCACACCGGAAAGGTTCCGAACGACACGTGGGGCTGGGGAAAGCTCGACATCCCAGGGTCTCTAAGGGTCGTGGGCTTCTCCGGTAACCTCCCCCCGCTCATCCGGAACGTCGGGGCCGAGTGGACGGGGAACGGATGGAGGGTGGAGGCAAAGGTGGAGGACCTGGACGGCCTGAGTTACGTAAAGCTCCACTTTTCGGCCCGTGGGGACTCGGGATGGGTCTCCATGTCGGGCGATGGGGGGACCTACGGGGCCGAGGTAGGGGTCGTCGCGGATACCGTGTGGTGCTACATAGAGGCCGTGGACGGGAAGGGAGGCTTGGGCCTTTGGCCCGCCGGAGCTCCCCTCCACAGGTACCCTCTGGTCCCCCCTCCGTTCCTGAAGGTCGCAGGGCTCGGGGAGGGCACCTCCGCCTTCTGGGCCGATGCGGACGGGGACCTCCTCCCGGACCCCTTCGTGGTGACCGAGGGAAGCGGCTACCTCCTCCTCAACCTCGGCGGAGGTCGGTTCAGGGAGGTCCTCAGGGTGGATGCGCCCGTGAGGTCGGCGGCCTGGGGGGACTACGACAGCGACGGCGATCCCGACCTCTACATAGTCATCTGGGGGAGGGACCTGCTCTACGAGAACCTCGGGGACGGCAAGTTCCGGGACGCGACCGAGGAGGCTGGACTGAGGGACGTAACGTGGAGCAGGTCAGCAGCCTGGGGCGACTGCGACGGCGACGGGGACTTGGACCTTTATGTGGTGAACTACCCAAGGAACCTCCTCTACGAGAATCTGGGCGACGGCACCTTCCGTGAGGTGGGCGTCCAGGCCGGCGTAGGGGACGCGGGCGGGGGACGGAAGGCCATATGGGGGGACTACGACAGCGATGGCGACCTGGACCTGTACGTCGTCAACTACGGAAGGAACCTGCTCTACGAGAACCTCG
>DTYS01000097.1 GCA_012961755.1 Candidatus Latescibacterota bacterium | reverse complement strand
TTGAGGGAACCAAGTAAGGAAACTGTGGAGCGAGGTCCGAGGAAAAGCTTAGAAGCTACGGACAGGACAAAAAGCCCGGAGCCGAGGAGGAGGATGAATTTGTCTAAGGTTCGGGGTTTGAGGCCGTCACCACGCGGCCCCTGGAGGAGGAAAGCTACGAAGGCTACGAAGACCAGGACCGAGGAAGAGATGAAGAACCAATTGAGCCTCGGCTGGGGGATGATGTCGTTTATGGCGGAAGTTGCGGGGTCGAACTGGGTGAGGATGAAGATGTAGATCAAAGAAAGGAGCACGGGTCCGAGGTCCCTGCCAGTCCCCGAAGGCACCCCCGTACCCTGGGACTTGGGTACTCGTAAGTGCCTGAAGTACAGGTAGGCGAGGCCGAGGGTGATGAGGAAAAGGCGCAGTAGCTCCTTCCAGGTCAGGTTGAAGGCGCTGCCCAGGGGAAGCAGGGCGAGAAGGAAGAGGCAGATCTTGGTTAGCTTGTTCACGGTTTAAAGCTCCTAAGGCCAGGCCGGAGGGCAAGGAAAGCTCACCGGAAAGCTTCCAATATGATCCTGTGGACGTCCAAGATGCTCAGATCGTCGCCCACGTTCGGCCTTCCGTCCTTCCTCCACGCCAAGAATATCCCCTCCCAGTCGTGGACGGCATCGTCCGGGCCAGTATCGTTCTCGTCCAAAAACAGCTTTCCATGTCCTACGGTCCCGGCGCTCCTGTAAGAAAGGTCGTCGAAGTAGACCATAAGGTCGGGAAGCTCACCCTTGGGGTCCCTGTAAAGCTCCTCGGGACGGTAGACCTTCGTCTTCCAGGGGGAACCGAACTTGTCCTTCTCCCCTTCCAAAGCCTCCTTCAATTCGTCCCTCAACGGTTCGTAGTCCTTCTCCTCGACCACGCCCTGGGCCTCCCTCCCCTTCTTGTTTATGAATATCCTTCCGTAATATCCTCCCCATCCCCAGGCGCGGGTCCGGGACCAGTCCACGTCCAAGTTCTCCAGGCTTCGCACTTCATTCGGATATTCCTTAAGGACCAGATAACCCTTCTGTATCAGCCATTCGTTTATGCAGAACGCCCCCTTCATGGCCTTGGCACCGTGGTCGGAGACCACGAGCACTGTGGTGTCCTTGTCCACCACCGAAAGCAACCGGCCTACCCCGTCGTCCAGAAGCTTATAGTAATCGAAGATCACGTCCTTATACCTGTGACCTGGCTCGTGGAGGGGATGCTCTGGGTCGTAATACTTCCAGAAGGCGTGCTGGATCCTGTCAACGCCGATCTCGACGAACATGAAGAAGTCCCACCTCTCCTTCCTAAGGAGGTGTTCGACGACCTTGAACCTCTTCTCGGTCATCTCGAAGGCCTGGGCTATCAGCTTGTCCCTCTCCTCGGTCCGGAAGACCACATCGAAGGTGTACTCCCCGACCAAGGATTCTATCTCCCCCTTCAAGGAGGAGGGGTACGTGTAGTCCCTGGTAGAATCCGGACACAGGAAACACGAGACCATCTTGCCGTTTACGGGGTACACCGGATAGCTCGGAGGTATCCCCACGAGCACGCTCCTCTTACCCTGCTCCCCGAGCTCGTCCCATACCTTCCTTACCCCGGAGAACGCATGGGAAAAGGAAAGCGAGAACTCCGTGTAGGAGTTCCCCTTCCTCGTCCTGAACCCGTAGACCCCCATCTCGCCCGCGTCCTTCCCGGTGCACATGGCCATCCACGCGGGGATGGTTATCGGAGGATGGATGGTCCTTAAGGGAGCACAGACACCGGAGTCCATCATCTCCCCGAAGTTGGGAAGCTTATCCCTGAAGTCACGGAAGAGCAACCTCGGTGGCGTGCTGTCGAGGCCGATCACCAAGACCTTACGCTTCCTGCGGAAGAGCACGGCGGCGCTCCTTGCGGATCAGGTCCCTTCCTTCCAAGTACTCCACCACCGTCCTGGCGCACTCCTCGACGCTCATCAGGTCCGTCCTGAGCTCTATCTCGGGAGCCTTGGGCGGCTCGTAGGGGGCGGAGATGCCGGTGAACTCCGGTATCTCTCCCCTCCTCGCCCTCGCGTACATTCCCTTAGGGTCCCTCCTCTGGCATACTTCCAGGGGACAGTTGACGTATACCTCTATGAACCTCCCCTCCCCCAAAAGCTTCCTCACCCTATCCCTGTCCCTCCTGTACGGGGAGATGAAGGCCGTTATCGCTATTATCCCCGCGTCCGCGAAGAGGTTCGCTACCTCCCCTATCCTCCGTATGTTCTCCTCCCTGTCCTCTGGGGAAAAGCCGAGGTCCCTGTTCAGGCCGTGGCGGATGTTGTCCCCGTCCAGGACGTACGCCAGATTTCCCCTCTCGTGCAGGATGTGGGCCACCTCGTTGGCCACCGTGGACTTGCCAGAACCCGGAAGTCCGGTGAACCAGAGCACGACCCCCCTCTGCCCCAATAGCTCCTCCCTCTGCTCCCTCGTGACCTTGTGGCTGTGCCAGACCACTTGTTTCATCTTCCCTCCACGAACGGCTCGGGATAGCTCCTTATGACCTCCTCCACCTCTGGCCTTATAAGGACCCCACCTTCCTCGGCCTCCCCCTTCAGGGTCCTCCTCAACTTCGTGCCGCTGAAGCTCACCCTGTATTCCTCACCGTGGGGACAGACCTTCTCGTTGACGACCCCTCCACACCTCCTGCAGTAGAAGAACGACCTGAAGAAGAGGGGAACTATCCCTATGTCGGGATAGTCCTCGAATATCTCCTGGGCAGCGTAAGGGGGGTAGAAGTTCCCGACGCCTGCGTGGTCCCTTCCGACTATGAAGTGGGTGCAGCCGAAGTTCTTGCGAACTATGGCGTGATGTACGGCCTCCCTGGGGCCGGCGTACCTCATCTCCATCTGGAGCACGGCCAGGACCGCTGTGTCCCTCAGGTAGTAGTTCTCCATCAGGGCTTCGTAGGCGGCTATTATTACCTCGTCCTTGAAGTCCCCAGGCTTCTTCCTGCCTATGACCGGGTTTATGAAGAGCCCGTCTACAAACGTAAGGGCCGTCTTCTGGACATATTCGTGGCCTATGTGGGGTACGTTCCTCGTCTGGAAGCCCACCACGGTCCTCCAACCCTTAAGCTCGAACAGGACCCTCGTCTCCTTCGGGGAGAGCTTATACTTAGGAAAGGGGGACGGCACTTGGTTAAGCAGGTCGACCTTCCCAGCTACGAGGAGATCCTTCATGCCATTTACCTTCAGAACTCCTGGATGCTCCTCGCTCGTCGTCCCGTAGACCCCGAGGGCCATTCCGACCCTGTCGTAGGCGTATACCTCCTCCACCTCCATGATCGCTACCGGCTCCCCACGGTAGCAGAGCACGAGCTCGTCCCTTATGGAGCTGGCGACATCTTCTGAGATGTCCAGGACTATGGGTATAGTCCAGGGGACGTCGTTCGCAAGCCTACCGTGGTCCAGTACACTTTCCAGGTCCTCCCTCCCTAAGAAGCCCTCCAACGGGCTGAAGACCCCTGTGGCTATGTTCTCGACCTCGAACGCCAGATCCCTGGAAAGCTCGAGCTTAGGAAGGAGGTGGACCCTCTCGAGCGCCTCCTGCCTCTCGTCTCCCTTCAGCACCCTATCTACCAGCCTTCCGCCGTGGGGAACTACCATAATTACAGATATCCGAGGGCCCTGAGCCTATCCTTTATCTCCTCCTTCTCCTCCTCGGAGAGCTGCTCCCGGTACCCGCTGAGTTCCTTTAAGGCCTTCCTGACAGCGTACGTGACGAATTCCGATACGGAAGGGAAGTTGCTGCCCTCGATCTTCTCCTCTATCGCCCTGTAGAGGGATGAGGGAATCTTTACCTCCTTGGTCCGGTCCATCCGACCTCCTTACGGGGATACTCGTCCGAGCTTCCCGCTCCGGTAGGCCTCTATGTAGCCCATGCAGAACGCGTCCTTGCCCAGCAGGGCCTCGGACGCCAGGACGTCAGTCATGGTGTCCGAGTCTGTGGGGTCCAATATGGCCGCGTCCAGGCCCGCGGCCATGGCCATGATCAAGAAGTTCCTGTTCAGGAGCTTCCTCTTTGGAAGGCCGAAGGAGATGTTGCTGAGCCCGCAGATCACGTGCACTTCCGGAAGCTCGCCTCGGATACGCCTCACCGCCTCCAGGAACTCCTCGCCCGCCCTCGGGTCCGTGCATATAGGTGCCACGACCGGGTCCACGAAGATATCTTCCGAGGGGACCCCCGCGTCCACGAGCCTCCCTACGAGCCTCCGGGCCACCTCCACCCTCTCGTCCGCGGAGGAGGGCACGCCCGACCCGGACATGCACAGGGCCACGACCTTGGCCCCGTGTTCGAGCACGAGCGGAAGCATGGCCTCCACCCTTCCCGGCTCGTCGGTTACGGAGTTGACCATGGGCCGACCGTTCCTGTGACGTTCGAGCCCCGCCCTCATGGCCTCGGGGTTGGGGGTGTCTATGCAGAGGGGAAGGTCAACCGCGTCCTGGACGATGTCCACGAGCCAGCCCATGACCTCCGGTTCCCCGTCCACGAAGGTCCCGCAGTTCACATCTATGAGGTCCGCCCCGGCCTCGGCCTGCCTTGTGGCGAGGGCCTTTACGTAGGCAGCGTCCCTGCGAGCTATCGCATCTGCTACCCT
>DTYS01000096.1 GCA_012961755.1 Candidatus Latescibacterota bacterium | reverse complement strand
GTAAGAGCCCACCGCACCTCCGGCGACGGAGGTGGCACGGTAAACCCCATCCGGAGCAAGGCCAAATAGGGAGGCGCTTGAGGGTGGCCCGCCCGATGCCTCCGGGTAGGCCGCAGGAGGCGTCCGGCAACGGACGTCCCAGACCGATGGCCATCGGCCCTTAAGGGCTACAGAACCCGGCTTATAGTCCCGCTCCCCCTAACTTATGGGGTATATAGTCGGCATAGACGGCGGAGGGACGAAGACTGAGGCGGTGCTGGCGGGACAGGACGGAAGGGTCCTGGCCTTTGCCAGGGCCGGAGCCTCCAACTACCAGCTCTCCGGGACCGATGGCCTGAGGAGGACTTTAGAAGGGCTCGTAGGGGAGCTGTTGGGAGCGGTCGGTGGAGGGGAAGTCTCGGTGCTCTGCGTAGGTCTGGCCGGAGTGGACAGGCCTCAGGACAGGGAGGAGGTGGCCTCGGCCCTAAGGGGCCTTGGAAGGGAGGTGGTGGTGGCGAGCGATGGGGAAGTGGCATTGGAGGGGGCACACCTCGGTGGACCGGGTCTGGTCGTCGTGGCGGGCACGGGCTCGGTAGCATGGGGGAAGTGCGGTGGGAAGGTAGCAAGGGCCGGAGGGTGGGGCTACCTCCTCGGGGACGAGGGAGGTGGGTACTGGATAGCTAAGGAGGGGATAGCCATGGCCCTGAGGGCCCTTGACGGGAGGGGGCCTGAGACCTCCTTGGGGGGGAGACTCATGGACCACCTGGGGCTCTCCAGGCTTGACCAAGTAGTCAGGTGGACCTACCGTGAACCTCGGCCGGACCGTATAGCGGACCTGGCGCACATCGTGTTCGAGGCGGCGGACGAGGGCGACTATGTGGCCAGCGATATATTGTATCGGGCGGGCAGACACCTGGGGGAGCTCGTCCTCGCCGTGGCTCGAAGGCTCGGGATGGAGGGAGGGATAAAGGTCGCCACCGTGGGGGGGATGTTCTCCAGGAAGGAGAGGCTGCTTCCGGCCATGGAGGAGGTCCTCGGACATCTATCCCCCACCTTCTCGGAGCCCCTCCTCCCCCCCCACATGGGAGCGATCCTTTTGGGGATAAAGAGGTTAAAGGAGACATCGACCACACATGAGGGAAATCCTTAAGGACTCCGGCACAGTGTTCTGGAAGGAGCGAAGGGAGGTCTTCGCCCCGGGAAGGAGGCGCTCCTTCCTCGTGCAGACCTCTTTGCTCGTCCTGCTCTTCGGTTCCCTGGTCCCCTACCTCCAGGGGCCGTATTGGATATCGGGGTCTTATCCTCTGGTCCTCCACTTCCTCCTCGTACCATTCGTGGCCGTGCTTCCGTACGTGGCCGACGCGTTCGCCGGGGAGAAGGAGAGGAGGACCATAGAGAGCCTTTTAGCGACGAGGATATCGGAGGGAGGGGTGTTCTTGGGGAAGTTCTTAGGGGTGTGGTTCGTGGCTTACGTACAGGCGCTGGCGGTGATAGTGGTAGGATGGGCTACGTTGAACATATATAACTATGCCGAACTTCACCTTCCCATGCCCTTCCTTTACCCCGGTCCTATTACCTTTCTGCTCCTTGTAGGTTCGGCATGCTCTACCGCCCTCTCCACCGGCCTCGGCGCATTAATCTCCCTGAGGTCTGAGACGGTGAGGGGAGCTCAACAGGCCTCGGGCGTCCTACTCTTAGGACTTTCCCTTTCACTTATGTTCGGAATCTACCACCTGACGGGACCATCCAGCCTCGGCTGGAAGGTGGCCCTGGGATTCACCTCGGCCGTGGGGACGGCGGCGTTCGTGGCCGTACTGGCCGGGATTGCCCTCTTCGACAGGGAAAGGCTCGTCCTGGGAAGATGCGACCCCCCTGGATCCCGGAGGAGGGGAGGAAGTCCCTCCGGCTCGCAAGACGTTATAGAGGTTAGGGGACTTACGAGGAAGTTCGGGGAGACGATCGGTGTGAAGGACCTCAGCTTCTCAGTCCACAGGGGGGAGATATTCGGGCTTCTGGGGCCGAACGGAGCGGGGAAGACCACCACGATAAGGCTCCTTTTAGGGATAATCTCCCCGAGCGATGGGGAGGCGAGGGTCTTGGGGCGCGACGTCGAGGATGGAGGCTTCAGGAGGAAGGTGGGGGTGCTCTTGGAGGACGATGGGCTGTACGAGCGACTCACCGCCGAGGAAAATCTGGAATACTATGCCAGGATCTACGGGGTGGAGGACGAAAGGAAGTCCCGAATAGAGGAGCTATTGGAAGGGACAGGGCTTTCGAACAGGGTCGAGGAGCCCATCTCGCGCTGGTCCAGGGGGATGAAGCGGACCCTGGCGTTCGTAAGGGCCCTGGTCCACGGACCTGAGCTCCTCTTCTTGGACGAGCCCACGGCCGGACTGGACCCCATAGGTGCGAAGAGGGTGAGGGAGGTCCTGAGGAACGTGGCCGAGGGAGGAAACACGATCTTCCTTACGACACATAACCTGAAGGAGGCCGAGGTCCTGTGTTCTCGGGTTGGGGTCCTCCACAGGGGCAGGCTCCTGGCCGTAGGGGCACCTCAGGAGATATCCGGGGGATGTAGGGTGAAGATATGCTGCGAGGACGTGGACGGAAGGACGAGCCCCGCCCTCCTCGGGCTTCCGTTCGTGTCTAAGGTAGAGGTGAGGGGGAAGGAGCTGAGAGTTTCGTTGAGCGAGGCATCCAGGGTTCCCGATCTGGTCAAGTCCTTAGTGGACGCAGGTGTGAGGATATACGAGGTCAGCACAGAGGGGTCCTTGGAGGAGGCGTTCGTGGACATCGTGAAGGATGCGGAGGAGGTATGAACTACTATCCTCCGTTCGAGCTTGTTGAGACCAGGCCGAGGAGGACACCCTGGATCAACATAATCCTCTTCGTGGCCACGATATTCACGACTATGGCCGCAGGTGCGCTCCACGCAGGTGCGGACATATTGTCCAGCCCCTTGCTTATCTACAAGGGGATACCGTTCTCAGCGTCCCTCATGCTGATACTTGGGGTCCACGAGGCCGGACATTACCTCGCATCCAGGAGGTGGGGGGTCAAGGCATCCCTTCCCTACTTCATCCCCATGCCACATCCTCTCTTGGGGACGATGGGCGCGTTCATCAAGGTCCGCTCCCCCATACCCAACAGGAAGGCCTTGGTGGACATAGGAGCGTCCGGGCCCCTGAGCGGGTTCGTGCTCGCTGTCTTGGTGACGGCGATAGGCCTGGCGAGTTCCAAGCTCGTCCCCGCCCCCATCGAGGGAAGGCCCGAGGGAAGGCTGCTTTTGGGGAGCTCCCTTATCTTCTCGTGGCTCGTCCAGCTTGTCCTGGGACACATACCCGAGGGATACGATATCATATTGAGCCCTATGGCCTTCGCAGGATGGATAGGCCTCTTCGTCACGGCCCTCAACCTTATACCCGTGGGCCAGCTGGACGGTGGGCACGTGACGTACGCCCTATTCGGGGAAAGACATAGGTTCATAGCCCGCCTCACCGTACTAGTTTTGCTTCCCATGGGGATGCTCTGGATGGGATGGTTGCTGTGGGCCTTCCTGCTGGTATTGTTCCTCGGCATGCGCCACCCTCCGCCTTACGATCCTTACACCCCTTTGGACAGGGGGAGGAAGTTGATAGGATATCTGTCGCTTTCTATCTTCGTCCTCTGTTTCACCCCCACGCCCTTTAAGGTGACGTGATGAAGGTCCTAGTCCTCCACGGTCCGAACCTGAACCTCCTGGGCACGAGGGAGCCCGAAATATACGGAAGCAAGACCCTAGAAGATGTGAACAGGGCCATATCCGAGCTTGCCGAGGAGCTCGGGGTTGAGGTCAGGTTCTTCCAGTCCAACCACGAGGGTGAAATCGTAGACGCACTCCACGACGCCAGGTCGTGGGCCGATGGGGTCATAATAAACCCCGGAGCCTTCACTCACTACAGCTATGCCCTGAGGGACGCTATAACGGCAGTCGGCCTGCCCACCGTGGAGGTCCACCTGTCCAACATCCATGCCAGGGAGGGGTTCAGGAGGCGTTCCGTGATAGCCTCCGCCTGTCTGGGGCAGATATCGGGGTTCGGTGCCGAGAGCTACCTTTTAGGCCTGAGGGCGTTGGTGGAATGGTTGAAACGAAGCTAATTTGATATGTATCCGGCCTCCCTGAGCAGGGCCTCCGCATCCCCGAAGTGTTTCATGATCTCCCTCACCTCCACGTCTCCCTCCAAAGCGACCCTGTACCTGGCGGAGTCCCCCCAGATCCGGCCCGCCAAGGCTGCCTTTATGTGGGTGCACAGGAAAGTCTTATGGACCTCAAGGGTCTCATCCGATATGGGAATTCCTTTGGCCTCGCACAGGGACCGGAACTCCTCCAGGATCCCGTCGGATATCTCATATCCAGTCAGGAACTCCTCGAAGCTTCCCCGAAACTCCCCGCGCTTTCCCACGTAGTTCTCCGCGAAATCTAAGAAGATCCTTTCTTTATATAGTTTAGCTTCCAAGGTATCCATATAATCCGGCTTCGTAACAAGGTCCGGCCAGATCCCTCCTCCACCGTACACTTTGCGATGCAGACGCTTGGTGAAAAAGACGGATCCTATGGTGTCGGGCATCCCTTCCTCCCATAGCCCTTCCCTGAAGTACTCCTGTCTGCTCTCCTCCTCGTAGGGCCTCTGTATCAGCCTTCCGGAAGGGGTGTAGTACTTGGCCACGGTCAGGAGCAGGGCTCCACCGTCGCTCAGGACGAACTGATGTTGGACCAGGCCCTTACCGAAGCTGCGCTGACCCGCTATCAGGGCCCTGTCCCAGTCCTGAAGGGCTCCAGATACTATCTCCGAAGCGCTGGCGCTTGCGTGGTTTATGAGGACTATTATAGGATAGTAGGGGTGGACCTCGTCCGGTTCAGCTTCGGCCACGTAATTCTCGTTCACCTCCGGGTCCCTCCCCTTCGTGTAGGTAACTATACTCCCGCTCGGCAGGAACTTCTCGGCGACATCTATCGCGGCCGTGAGAAGTCCTCCGGGGTTGCTCCTGAGGTCCAATATCAGCTTCTCCATCCCCTCTGCCTCCAAGCTGTCCAAAGCCGTCTCCAGCTCCTCCTCCGTCCTGCTCCCGAACCGGGTTATGCGTACATATCCCACGCCCGGCCTGAGGATGTACGCATAGGGCACGCTCCTTATCGGTATCTTGTCCCTTACTATAGTGAACTCCAGGAGGCTGTCCACCCCGGCCCTGCGGATGGACACGTGGACCTTCGTGCCCTTGGGACCCCTCAGCCTCTCGAATACTTCGTGTTCCTTTATCCCTAAGGCGGACCTCCCATCTATCTTCACTATCTGGTCCCCCGCCTTTATCCCGAGCTTGTAGGACGGACCCCCCTCTATGGGAGATATCACGGTCAGTATCCCGTCCCTTATCTCGAAGGCTATCCCTATGCCCTCGTAGTCCCCCCTCAGCTTCTCCGTCATCCTGGCCCTCTCCCTGGGGCTCTGGTACTCCGAGTGGGGGTCGAGCCTTTCCAACATCCCCTCTATCGCTCCGTCCATAAGCTCGGAAAGGTCTACTTCCTCGACATATCTCTCCCTCACGAATATCAATACTTCGTTGAGGACCCTGAGCTTCAAAGCGAGGTTGGACTTAGCCCAAAGGCAGCCCGGAATCCACAGGTATACCGCCAATACGAGAATCCTCAGGAACATCTTATACCTCCGTATCAATCCGTTATCTCCTCCCCCGGGGCGTCCCCCCAGAGGCGTTCCAAGTTGTAGAAGGTCCGGACCTCCGGCTGGAACACGTGTACGACCACGTCCACGAAGTCCAACACCACCCACCTTGCATCCTCGTATCCCTCCACGAACCATGGCCTTATACCTTCGGCCTCCATTCCCTCCAGTACCCCGTCCACTATCGCCCTCACATGAAGGTCCGTCTGTCCGGAGCAGAGCACGAAGTACTCCGCCATGTCGGTGAGCTTCCTGAGGTCCAATATTACCACCTCTTCGGCCTTCTTAGAGAGCATAAGTTCTGCTATAAGCCTGGCCGTTCGGGAAGATATGTTCATTTCCCCCCTAGTTTGTCCATGTCCTTCCCCAGGACCACCGTCACCTCCTCTATGTGGTACCCCTCTTCGTAGATCTGTTGTATACAGTTCCTTATCCCCAAGATCTTAGCTACGTACCGGGCCTTCTCCAGATCCCCGCACCTATCCACTACTATGGATTCCAAGAAGTTAAAATGAGATGCGTTGGAACCTTCCCCGTTGACCACGTCGAATCCGTGTTCCCTTAGGAACCTCGCCACCTTCTTAGCCAGCCCAGGTCTCCCGCAGCCGTTGAGCACCTCGACCCTTATCTGCGGGGGAGGCTGTGGAGGAGGTTGCTCCTCCCTTCCACATGTCGACGACATCGTTACTACAAAGAACGTTAAGATCTTAGGCCAGGACCTCATCATCTCCTTGACATCGGTGGTACGAAGGACTATCTTTATGGCAGAGCCTCAAACCGAGGAGGAGATATGGCTATAACGCTGTTCTCCACGCTCAAGGGTTCCCTTCTGGAGGACTTCTTCCCCAAGGGCTGGGACCTGGAGAAGATAGACGGGTGTTGTTCCAACCCGCCTGAGGCCGTAACCGAACGCCAGCCCTGGTGGAACCCTGAATTTCGACCCGTGCCCTGCGGGACCTTGGAGGAGTTCGACACGCTCATGGGCCACGAGATAGCTCGGACGATCCGCAGGACCAGGGAAGAGGGGAAGAAGCTCGCACTCGTCCTACCCGTAGGGCCGATGGGTATGTACAAATGGGCCGTATACTTCCTCAGGGAATGGGGAGTTCCCTGC
>DTYS01000095.1 GCA_012961755.1 Candidatus Latescibacterota bacterium | reverse complement strand
GACCATCCCCACCTTCCTCCTCATCTCCCGATCATCTGCACCCCCGACCTTCACCCTCCCCTCAGAAGGTCTGAGGGCGCCGGCTATGAGCTTAAGGAGCGTGGTCTTGCCCGCTCCGTTGGGTCCGAAGACCAACACCCTCTCCCCCGGCCCTACCCTGAGGTCCACCCCCCTCAGGGCCCAGGTCCATCCGTACCTCTTGCCCAAGCCCTCTGCCTCAACCACCGAGCACCTCCGCTACCTCCTGAAGCTGTTTTATTATAGGTATCTTCTGCGGACACTTGGGCTCGCACTCCCCACACTCGAGACAAGCCTCGGCCCAGGCGGGAGTAAGGTTCCCATCCTTGTCCTTCTTCTCCCCGAGCCTCCTGTACTGTCCCTTCGCGTATTCGGTAAGCCCATAGATCCGGTGGAGGTTCATGAGGCGGAAGTTCGCGGGGATGTCCACGCCGTTGGGACAGGGCATGCAGTACCCGCAGGCCGTGCAGTAAAGTTCGCCGAGCCTCTTCTTCTCCTCGAGTGCCTCCCTTATCCTCCTGTAGTCCTCCTCGGTGAGGACTACCTCCTGGGACGCGACGGAGACGTTCTCCTCGAGCTGCTGGAGGTCGCTCATCCCCGAAAGGGCCACGCTCACGTTAGGGTTCGCCAGGACGAACCTGAGCGCCACCTCCGCCGAACTCTTCGCTTCCCCGGGAAGGAGCTTCCTTATCTCCTCGGAAGGGGCAGCTAGCATTCCACCTCCCACGGGCCCCATTATCACCACCCCCATCCCCTTCTCCGCGGCGTAGGCTATGGGTTCCTCCAGGGAGCGGTTGACCAGGTTGTACTGGACGGTCATGGTATCGAACGGACCGGAGTCTATTATCTTGTAGAGGTTCTCGGGGGTGTCGTGGAAGGAAAAGCCTATGTGGCGCACTATCCCCTGGTCCATAGCCTTCCGTGCGAGCTCCATGAAGGGCTCGAACTCCCTCCCGAACCTCTCCCACGTCATGCTGTGCATAAGGTAGAAGTCTATGTGGTCCGTCCTCAGCTTCCTGAGGGCCTCCTCGAGCCACCCCCACCTCTCGTCCTCCGTGGCCTCCCTGTACATAGGGATCTTGGTCTGTATGAAGACCTTGTCCCTCACACCCTCGAGGGCCCTCCCGAGGGCCTCTTCGGATTCGCCGTTGTGGTAGAAGTGGTGGGAGTCAAAGAAGTTTACCCCCAACTCCACGGCCCTCCTGATGAGTTCCACAGCCCTGTCCATATCGACCCTTCCGTCCTCCCTCGTAGGAAGGCGCATAGCACCGAAGCCCAACTGGGATACTCTATAGCCCAACTTTCCGAACGTCCTATATACCATGTCCCCCCCTATTCCTCGAAGACGGCTATCCCCTCTAAGTAATCCCTGCTCGAAAGCAACGCCCCCTCCCTGTCCTCCTCCTCAAGCTCGAAGACCATAGGGCCTTGGTACCCTATCCCTTCCAGGACATCCATAAACCTCCCCCAGTCCACCACCCCCCCTCCGAGCCTCATGTGGTCCCTCCAGTCCCCCGGCCTCAGGTCGTGCAAGTGTATGTGGAATATGACCGAACCCAAGGCCCGGGTTATGTGAAGGAGGGTGTCGTTGAAGAGCTCGGGCCCCCCTTCGGAGTTGAGGAGGTTCCGGGAGAGGTAAGCTTTGATGTGTCCGACGTCCAAAGTCGTCCCCACCGCCTCGTGTCCCACGTCCAATATCAGCTTGAGGTACTCGCGGACCCTGTCGGGATACCCCGTCTCTATCCCTATCTTAGTGTTGCAGCCTAAGGCGAAGTCCCCGAGCTTCCCGAAGGCGTCCACCATCTCCCCGTAGAACTCCTCTAAGCTATAACCCGTCTTACGGTTTGCGTGCACGGTCACGACCTCGGCCTCCAAGAACCATGCGGCCTCGAGGGCCATCCTTATCTGGTCGAGGGCCTCCTCCCTGATCCCGGGGTTGGAGGTGAAGAGGGGAAGGTCCACGAACGGGGCGTGCAGACAGATATGGCCGAAGCCCCTGAGGGCCTCCTTGAGTTCCTCCCTTTCGTCCTCGGTAAGTTCGTCGAACCAAAACCCCGGTACCTCCCCCACGCTGTGGCGTACCCCCCTAAAGGCAGGAAGCTCTATGGAGGAGAAGCCGAGCTTCCGGACGGTATCTATCGCGTCCTGAAGATCGTAGTCCGCTAAGGATGCCACGTTCACCCCGAGCTGCTTTAACTTCATAGCTTGTATCCTATCCTCCTTAGG
>DTYS01000094.1 GCA_012961755.1 Candidatus Latescibacterota bacterium | reverse complement strand
CCGCGTTCCCCATAAGGTCCGAGGCCCTGAGTACTACCGAATGTCTACCCGGTTCTAAGGATATCTTTATGGAAAACCTCTCCTCCTTGCTGTCCCAGACCCCGTCCTCAGGAACGGCCACCCTCCACTTACCGGAGTCCAGGGCGTAGGACATCCCCATTACGGGGGTGGTCTCGTCCCTCACCTTCCCTTCGATTTCGACCTCATGCCCCTTCAGGTGGACCTTCACCTCTATATACGGGGCGGCGTGATCCACGAAGAAGGGTCTGCTCACCCTTTCCCCGGTGAGGGCCATATCGGGAGGGTTGGAGGGAAGGTCGGAAGCTTCGAGCTTAAGCTCGTCCTCCCCGTCGGCAGTGGTCTCGGTGTCCCATATGTAGGAGGTGGAAGAGAGTTCCTCCTCGAGGACCTTCCATTCCTTCTCCCCCACCGGCCTTATCAGGATCCTGAAGTTCAACCTGTCCCCGTTGGGGTCATCGGCCTCCCACCTTATGAGGTAGACACCACGCTTGACAGGAGGCCCTGCTCGTTCCGGCCTCGAGGCTTTCCCTTCCTTGGGCCTCCGCTCCGCCTTGTAAGGCTCTACGCTTAAGCTCCTGACCTCGGGTGGGAGGTTCGCCTGTATTCCCGAGAGCACGACCTTCCTTACGACGGGGGTCCTCCTTCCATCGGACCTCATCACGAGCTGGTACTGGAGGAAACGGGCCGGAGGGCTACCTATGGGGCCGGGCTTCTTCAAAGGCTCGGACCAATCGCTCCAGGTCTCGTCCGGCTCCTCGGTGTTGCCCGACCTCGTCCTCAGCCACAGCTCCGTCCCCTTCGGGACCTCGGCCTTCCAATAGGCCCTTCCCCACCTAGAAGGCGCCCCGGCGTCGTAGACCTTGGAAGTGAACCTCCCGGTGTCCAGGTACGCGCTTTCCAGCTTATAGACCTTCCCCACATCCCCTGTCCCGATGTAGACGGACCCCCCGACCTTCAAGGCGCAGAGAGGATATCCGCTGTTAAAGCGCACGAGGTGCACATGGCGCTTCCCGTCGGAGGAGAGCAGGTGGAGCTCCCCATCCCTGCCGGTTCCGACCAAGAGGGGGAGTTCCTGGGAATCCAAAAAGTTCAGGGTGAGGAGGAGTGGGGCCTTGAACTGCCATATCGGCCGTGCGAGCCCTCCCTCCAGCCTGTACACGGCGCACCCCTCGACCCCCTCGCCTCCTTCCTCCTCCCCGGACATGGCACCGACGTAGAGGTCCCCATCCTTCCCCAATGTGAGGACGTGCACCTCCTTCTCCGCGGCATCGTACAACGCTCGACCCCTCCCCTTCTGGTCTACGTGGTACACGAGTCCCTTACCCGCTCCCCCTGCGTAGAACCCACCCCTGCCGTCGGGCACTAAACACATGATGTGCTCCTCCGGGGCCCTGAAGACCTCCTCAACCTTATCCTCCTCCACCCTGAGTAACGCGCCCTCGGGACCTGTAGCCGCGTACAGCTTCCCGTCCCCACCGAAGGCCAAAGCCCAGACGTACTGCCTTCCGGTGTGGCAGAAGGTCGAAGGTGAACCCTCCTTGGGTATTCGGTAGACCACACCGTCCGGGGAGGAACCTGCATACACCGTCCCGTCGCGGTCCACGGCCAAGCTCTGGATACACACCTCCGGGGAATCGAAGACGAGCTCCACCTTCCCCTTCGGAGATATCTTGAAGACCTTTCCCTCGTTCCCGGTGCCGGCATATATGTTCCCCTCGGAGTCCTGGGCTATGCTCCAGACATAAAGCTCCCCGAGGTCTGCTACCATCTCCAACCTCGGGGAGAGGGTCAGTTCACCGTCCTCGCTTATGCTCACCCCTTCCCCCTTCCCCTGGGAGAAGGCCTCGTACGTATCGTCCCTCCAGAAGAATGTGGTGGAGGTGAAGCCCATCCTAAAGGCCAAAAGCAAACACAGTATACCTGTCATAGTCCCCCCTCACATCTCCTCCGGAGCCTCCATGCCCAGAAGGTAGAGACCCTTGGCCAACACCGTCCTCGCGGCGTGGACCAGAAGGGCCCTCGCGTCCGAAAGCTCTCCGTCCGAGCCTATAACCCTGTGTGCGTTGTAGAACTTGTTGACGGCAGCGGCTAAGTCTATCATATGTCCGGCGAGCACTCCGGGTTCGTACTGATGTGCCGCCGAACGCAGCGCGTCCGGAAACCCCTCCAGTAGCCTCAGGACCTCCCATTCCTCGGGCTCCCTTAAAAGCCCGAACTCCACGTCCGCCCTCGGTTCCCTCCCGTACTTCCTGAGTATGCTGCAGAGCCTCGCATAGGTGTACTGGAGGTATGGTCCGGTCTCGCCGTCGAAGTTCAGCACCTCGTTCCAGTCGAAGACCGCCTCCTTGGTCCTCCTCCCCCTGAGGTTGGCGAACACGACCGCCCCCACCCCCACCTTCCTCGCCACATCTTCCTTGTTCCCGAGCCCAGGGTTCTTCTCCCTTATTATATCCTTTACAAGCTCTATCGCCCTTCCGAAGACCTCCTCTAAGAGCACTATCCTCCCCCTGCGGGTGGACATCTTCCCGTCGCGGAACCTCATGAGCCCGAATGGGACGTGGACACAGCGGTCGGCCCATCCGTACCCCATGAGCTCCAGGACCTTGAAGACCTGCCTGAAGTGGAGCTGCTGGTCGGCCCCGACCACGTAGAGCATCTTCGAGAACCTGAACCTCCCCCACCTGTATATGGCAGCGGCTATGTCCCTCGTGGCATATAAGCTCGTCTCGTCGCTTTTGAGTATGAGGCAGGGAGGCATATCGTAGTCCGAAAGGTCCACGACCAGTGCTCCCTGGCTCTCCTCGGCCAACCCCATCTCTTTGAGCCTCCGGACGACCTCTGGGATCATGCCATTGTAGAAGCTCTCCCCCCAATAGTAATCGAAGGAGACCCCCATAAGGTCGTAGACCTTCTTGAACTCCCTCAAGCTCAGCTCCCTGAACCTCCCCCAAAGTGTCCTCGCTTCCTCGTCCCCCTCCTCGAGCCTCCTGAACCACGCTTTCGCCTCCTCCTCAAGCTCAGGCTTTTCCTCAACCTCCTCGTGGAACTTTACATATAACTCCAACATATGACCTATAGGATCGGAATCCAGAGCTTCCTCGTCCCCCCAGAGCACGTAAGCGGCTATGAGCTTACCGAACTGGGTGCCCCAATCACCCAGATGGTTGATGCCGACCGTCCTATATCCCAAAGCTCCGTAGAGTCTATAGAGCGACCATCCTATGACCGTGGTGCGGAGGTGATGGACCCCGAACGGCTTGGCTATGTTGGGGGAGGAGAAGTCTATGACCACCGTCTCCCCCCTGCCCTCGTGGCTGTCCCCGTACCCTTTTCCCTTCTCGTACACCTCCCTCAGTATGTATCCTGCAAGGGCGATCCTGTCCACCCTGAAGTTGAGGTAAGGCCCCACTGCCTCCGCGGCCAGGACCTCATCGTCGGGTCTGAACCTATTGGCTAGTTCTGAGGCGAGCTGGTGTGGTTGACTTCCCAGGGCCTTGGCTAAGGGAAAACAGGGGAGAGCGT
>DTYS01000093.1 GCA_012961755.1 Candidatus Latescibacterota bacterium | reverse complement strand
CACCCTCTGCAGGGCATGCATAGAGGCCTGCCCCCTCGGAGCCTTGGAGCTGGAGGAAGAGGTCGTAAGGCCCAAGGTGGACACCTCAAAGTACCGTGGCGTATGGGTCTTCGCGGAGCAGCGCCACGGGAAGGTCTCCGGGGTCGCTTACGAGCTTCTGAACGTAGGAAGGAGGCTGGCGGACGACCTCGGCGAGAAGCTAACGGCGGTGCTTTTCGGGCCTGTGGGGGAGGATGCGGCAAGGGAACTGATATCGAGGGGTGCGGACAGGGTGCTCTGGGCGGACGACGAAAGGCTTGCCCAGTTCCACGACGACACTTATGCAGGCGTGCTCGCTGAGATGGCACAGGCAGAAAGGCCGGAGATAATCCTCTGCGGGGCTACATCCATAGGCCGTTCGTTCTTCCCTAAGGCCGCGGCCAAGCTCGGGACCGGGCTGACAGCGGACTGCACAGGGCTGGAGATAGATAAGGAAAGGAGGCTCCTGGTCCAGACCAGACCTGCCTTCGGTGGCAACGTAATGGCCACGATCCTCACCCCGGACCACAGGCCCCAGATGGCGACCGTGAGGCACAAGGTCTTCAAAGAGGCCCCCAGGCAGGAGGGGAGAGAGGGGGAGGTAGTGCGGTGGAGCCCCGGACCTGAGAACCTCACATCCAGGACCACGTTGGTGGAGTTCGTTGAGGAGGTGGAGGAGACTGTGAACTTAGCGGATGCTGATATAATCGTCTCGGGAGGGAGGGGCCTCAGGGGTCCCGAGAACTTCTCCCTGATAAGGGAGCTCGCCATGCTCCTGGGGGGTGCGGTAGGGGCGTCCCGTGCTGCAGTGGACGCAGGATGGATATCCTACTCCCACCAGGTTGGCCAGACGGGAAGGACCGTCTCCCCCAAGCTCTACATAGCCTGCGGCATCTCGGGGGCGATCCAGCACCTCGTGGGGATGCAATCTTCGGACGTGATAGTCGCAATAAACAAGGATCCGGATGCCCCCATATTCAAGGTGGCCACGTTTGGGATCGTGGGGGACCTCTTCGAGGTGGTGCCGGCCCTGATAGAGAGGCTCAAGAGGAGGGGGTAAGGGGAGGCTGAGGGTTCCAGTATAGGAGGAGCTATGACATCCAAGGAGAGGGCACGTAGGGCTGTGAAGTTCCAGGGACCCGACAAGGTTCCGGTGGACCTTCCTGAACCTTACGGAAGCGATTTCCTCCACGTGGGACCCGACCCACATCCGGATTGGAGGCCGAGCGTGCGGACGCCCGAGCGTTGGGAGGACGAATGGGGATGCATATGGGAGAAGCTCCCGGGGGACAAGACGATGGGGCAGGTCAAGTTCCATCCCCTCTCGGACTACGCCCTCTTGGAGACCTACCGCTTCCCGGACTACCGGGAACCGAGGAGGTACGAGAGTGCGAGGAGGGCGATAGCCGAGGACGGGGACGAAAAGTTCGTGCTGGCCAGTGTTCCCTTGAGCTTCATCCACAGGTTGGAGTACCTGAGGGGCCACGAGAACGCTTGGACCGACCCGTACCTCCATCCAGACGAGCTGAGCGGGCTCCTGGACCACCTGGCCGATGTGGCGGTGGACGCCATCCGGAACTTCGCCGAGATCGGGGCGGACGGGATATTCTCCTGCGACGACTGGGGGCTGCAGGACCGGCCCATGGTCTCACCCGAGGTGTTCAGGGAGTTCTTCAAGCCTCGGTACGCCCGGGTCTACGGGGTAGCCCACGAGCTGGGAATGCTCACCTTCCTGCACAGCTGCGGGTACATAATAGACCTTCTGGAGGACTTTATAGATGCCGGTTTAGATGTGATCCAGATGGACCAGCAGGAGAACATGGGCTTAGAGAGGCTCTCCGAAAGCTTCGGGGGAAGACTGTGCTTCTGGTGCCCCGTGGACATCCAGCACACCATGGTTCACGGCACCCCGGACGATGTGGCACAGTATGCACGGAGGCTCATAGATGCCTTCGGCAGGTTCCGTGGAGGGTTCATAGCGAAGTGGTACCCCTCCCCAGAGGCCGTGGGACATTCCTGGGAGAAGATCAAGAGCATGTCCGAGGCGTTCTTGGAATACGGTAGGGAAATATACTCTGAAGGAGATAAGCCTAAGTGAGTGAAATAGATGCGATGGACCTCTTTACCTCCGCCAGGAAGGAAGATGTAGCCTGCAGGGCTCCCTTAGCTGCCCGCATGCGGCCGAGGACATTGGAGGAGTTCGTGGGCCAAGGGCACATCCTCGGCAGGGGCAAGCTCCTCAGGCGGGCCATAGAGTCCGACCGGCTTTTCTCCTCCCTCATCTTCTGGGGTCCTCCGGGGACCGGAAAGACCACCCTGGCCATGGTGATAGCCAACCTCACGGAGGGCCACTTCGAAACCCTGAGCGCTGTGCTGGCCGGGGTAGACGACCTGAGGAGGATAGTCAGGGATGCGCAGGAGCGGAGGGTCCTGCAAGGGAAGAGGACGATACTCCTTGTAGACGAGATCCACAGGTGGAACAAGGCCCAGCAGGACGCCCTCCTTCCCTACGTGGAGGACGGGACCATAGTCCTCATCGGCGTCACCACGGAAAACCCCTACTTCGAGGTCATAGGCCCACTCCTCAGCCGGGCGAGGGTCTTCCAGTTCCGTCCCTTGACCGAGGAGGATATCTTGACCCTACTTCGCCGAGCCCTCTCCGACCCCGAGCGCGGCTACGGCGGCAGAAAGGTGGAGGCCTCCGAGGAGGCCCTGGGCCATCTGGCCCGTACGGCGGAAGGGGATGCAAGGGTCGCCCTGAACGCTTTGGAGCTTGCCGTGGAGTCCACGCCTCCCGGCCCGGACGGCGCTATCAGGATAGACTTGGACGTGGCCCAGGAATCCGTGCAGCGCAGGGCGGTCAGGTACGACAAGGCGGGGGACGAACACTACGATACTATAAGCGCGTTCATAAAGAGCTTAAGGGGCTCGGACCCCGATGCGGCCCTCTATTGGCTCGCCAAGATGATAAAGGCCGGGGAGGATCCGAGGTTCATAATGAGGAGACTTCTGATATTGGCCTCTGAGGACGTGGGCCTCGCCGACCCGAACGCAATATGCGTCGTGGCCGCCTGCGCCCGGGCCTTGGAATGGGTGGGCCTTCCTGAAGCACAGTACCACTTAGCCCAGGCCGCGCTCTACCTGGCCACGGCCCCGAAATCCGACAGCGTAGGAGCTTACTTTAAGGTCCTCGGGGAGATAGAGGAAAGGGGGGCAGGGGAGGTCCCCGACCATCTCAAGGACTCCCACAGGGACGGGAGGACCTTGGGGCACGGGAGGGATTACAAGAACCCTCACGATTATCCGGGCCACTGGGTGGAACAGCGATACCTCCCCGAAGGCGTCGATGGGGGTTGGTACAGGCCGAGCGAGCAAGGATACGAAAGGGAGATAAGGAGGCGTCTGGAGGGGCTCAGGGCTAAGTGTAAAGGGGGAAGATGACATACGAAGTTGAGTCTTTGTCTCGACAGGGAAGGGAGGAAGTATTATGAACTTGTTGCAAAATTTGTGGGCGAGGGGTTATCTTTTGAGGTGAGTGTTGGAGGAACCCTCTTTCCGCACTTCTTCGCTCTGATTTTGGATTTTTTGAGGTCTCCTCATAGGCTTCTTGTATTCAGATAGATTCTTATCACCCGTTTGCACTATCGTTAATCCTTTAGGTAATCACCAGAGAATATGAGAAAGATAAAAGGGCCTTAGGGTGGGCTACCTCAACTTCAAGGGATAGAGTAACAGGAAAAATTAGATTTTCGCTCGCATAGGTGCGGAGTGTGGGTATAATTACGTAGCGGGTGAGTAGACCTTACCAGTAGCCTTACTTAGAGTTATAGCACGAGTGTTGGGGAGTTGGGCGGCATACCGCTTGATATATCAAATATCAATATCCATCGGAGTTGTCATCTACATAGTGGTTGGATGGCTAGCATAATGGTGTACAAAGCCATAGGAGGGACACCCCAATGATAAACAGTTTTGAGTGCTTTCTGCAAACCACCAAAATAGAGATAGATCTTTTTCTACCCAGCCTGTTCGCTCAGGAACTCT
>DTYS01000092.1 GCA_012961755.1 Candidatus Latescibacterota bacterium | reverse complement strand
GTTTGGCTATATTTCCAGAGGAGGTGGATATGAGGGGTACGTCGGTGATATGTGCGGTCCTCCTTCCTGTTATGGCCGGGTACGTCTTTGAGGTCGTCCGCGAGCTGGACTGGGGCCGTGGGCCGGGGGAGGTAGGGCTGATCGAGGCCGAAGGACAGGAACCCCAGGGGCCGGGGGCAGTCGCTGTGGGGCCGGATTACGATATCTACATACTGGACACCGTGAACCGGAGGGTGCTGAGGTTGGATGAGGACGGAAAGCTTCGGAGGTCGATCCCCCTTCCCTTCCCGGCCCTCTCCTTCTGCGTGGACGAGGGGGGGAAGCTATATGCCCTGGACCCCGACAGGAGGCTCGTCGCTGTCTGCGGACAGGACGGATGTAGGGAACTTTCCTACACCCTCCCCGTAGATGGAACGCTCCCCGTAACTAGGATCTTAGCCTACGAGGGTCAAGTCTGGCTCGGCACGTACAGGGACGTCTACCCGGTCCAGCTCCTCCCGAAGGCTGCCAAGTTGGCGAGGGGGACCGAGGGAATCCCAGGGCCCTCGGGCAGGTTCTATCGGGTAACGCCAGGTGAGGACGAGCACACGGCCTACGTGGAAGCTTCGGAGGACGGTTCCCCGGTCCTCAGGCTCGTCGTCCGCTCGGAGGAACCCTTGGGGACGGTGGAGTTCCTCAAGGAGGACGAAGGTGGGAACATGTACATCTACTCCGAGGGGATGAGGATCACGGGGGCGGGGATAGAGGTAAGGCGACATGTGCTGAGGTACGGTCCCTATGGGGAACTTCTTGACAGGATAGATATCCCCGTCGGATACACATATTGTTACGGCGGAGACTTGGATGTGGACAGGAAAGGGAACGTCTACCAACTCCTGACCCTTAAGGAGGGGGTCAGGGTCGTGCGGTGGAGGCTCCGTTGATGTGGGTCCTGGTGCTTTGGGCAGCATCGTACGGGGTCACAAGGGAGGCCATATTGGACACGGCGAGGGTGTACGCCGAACTGGAATGGACCTGTTACAACACCTTTACGAGTGCTAGCAGGGGAAACTTCTACGCCGGCAGGAAGTACGTAGGGGAGGCGTACAAGTTCGGTGGGGACGATCACTGGAGCACGTTCCTTTACAAGGTGGAGGTCCTTAAGCTCAAGCCCCGCGAGCAGGCCGGGATAGATTGCTCCGCCTTCGTGTCCAGGTGCTGGCAGGTCGAAAGACATGTGACCGCCACCCTCCCCAACATCTCCCACCTTATAACCCAGCTCCAACTCAAACCCGGTGACATCCTGAACAAGCCCAACTCCCATGTAGTCCTCGTCGAAAGTGCCCCCCGCGCAGGGCCCGTGGTGGTGTTCGAGTCTGTCGGAGGAAGCATAGCCCGTGTTGTGCACAGGGCGACGTCCTGGTCCAGGTACCAATGGTACAAGCCTTATACTTTATTCAACGTTGGACTTAAGCCGGAGAGGGTATCGATCTCCGACTCGGCCGGGGTCGTAAGGGTGAAGGCTTACATCTGGAACGACGGTGGGAAACCCATGACCTGCGAGCTTGCGCTTTATGTGGACGAGGTTTCCGAGGAAAGTAGGGCAGACCAAGTCCCGGTCACGGTCCAACCTAGGAGGTGGTCGGACGAGATCGTGCTCGGATGGCCCGATGCTTCCCCGGGAGAGCACACTTTGATACTTAGGCTTGAAGACCTGTCCCAGGACGAGTCCGACACTACGGACAACGAGGTGAGGGTTCCGGTATCCATTGCATATGTGGCCGAGGGGCCCGGGTTACCGGAGGGATGTTCCCTCCCTCCTCCCTATCCCAACCCCTTCAACTCGTCCGTGGTCCTACGCTTCCGCATACCGAAACCCTCCCACGTGCACCTCGAGGTCCTGGACTCCGAAGGAAGGTCGGTCAGGACGGTGGCACGGGGGGTCTTCCCCGCCGGGGAACACGGTTTCCTCTGGGACGGAAGGGACGAAGGTGGAAGGAAGGTCGCAAGCGGGGTCTACTTCTGCCGCCTGAGGGTTAGGGGAGAGGGCTCGTTAGTACGAAGGATGGCCTTGGTGCGGTGACGTGATTCAGCTCACTTTCAGGAAGGCTGTGGTACGATAGATTTAAATCGGCTCGGAAATCTAAACAAGGAGGTGTACTATGAAGGGACTATACTGGACCGCAGGGCTATTAGCTGTGGGATTCCTCGTACTTTCCTGCGGGGGAGGACCTCCCCAGGTGGGTGAGTCCCCCTGTCCGGAGTGGTTCTCCAACCCCCCTCAGGACCCTGACTTCCTTTATGCCACGGCCACGGCGGTCTCCAGGGACCTCCAGCTCGCCTTGAACAAGGCCAAGACCGAGGCGAGGGCCGAGCTGGCCTCCCAGCTTGAGGTGCGCATGCAGGGCCTGAGGAAGAAGTTCGACGAGGAGGTTGGCCTCGGAGAGGACGCCCAGCTCCTGTCAATGTACACCCAGGCCACGAAGGAGGTCATCTCACAGGTGATGGTAGGCAGCCGCATCGCTAAGCAGTACACTAAGAAGGAGGGAATGGGCTGGAGGGCATGCGTACTCATGGAGCTTCCAATAGGGGCCGCCAACAAGTCCCTCGTAGACAGGATAAAGGCCAACGAGCAGATGTACACGAGGTTCAGGGCCTCCCAGACGTTCAAGGAGTTGGAGGAAGAGGTGAAGAAGTTTGAGGAGTACAAGAAGCGACAGGGCATGTGAGGCCCGAGCCGGAGGGGAGGGGTCCAGGTCCTCTGGACCCCTCCTTCGCCTTTTGGGCTGGCTTTTAACCTGCCTCGGATGCGCCTCCGCTCCGGGCGGCGGGCAGGTGGAGGCCCATCGCTATCCCATTTGGTTCCTGGAGCAGGGAAAGCTCGGGAGAGGGTACGCTGTCGGATATTCCCGGGCGTACTCCCGAAGGGATACGGCCGTGGCCGAGGCGCTCAGGGACGCCGCGTGGAGGATTGTGCGCTCCCGTAAGGTATATATAGAGGCGGAACAGGGCTTCACCGAGGACGCCCTGGGGAAGCACTTCCAGGGGGAGAGGTATAGGATTCTGGTGGACACGAGCTTGGTGGAGGCCACGGCCAGAGAACTCGAGCCCTTGGATACGGCCGAGGTTGGGAACATGTTGATCGTCTTAGCGGGAACGGAGCCGCCTCCGGCAGGATACGAGGTGAGGGTCCCGGTCCCGTCGTCCGCCCCGTCCTGGACGACGAAGCCTCCTAAGAGGTCGGGGTGGATCTACGCCGTAGGCGTGGCGCCGAGGTACTTCTACCTCCAAAATTCTTGGAGATATGCTGAAAGGGATGCATACCTTGAGCTTGCGAGGATAGTGGGGCTGAAGGTATGGGACCTGAGGAAGGCCCGGGAGGGACGGAGCCCGGAAGGCGTGCAGATGACCGAGAGCAAGGCCGTGCTCTCGGGAGCGGAGGTTGTGGCCAGGTGGGAGGATGTGAGGAAGGGGGTATTCTACGTGCTCGTGAGGATGTCATTTTCAGGAGGACGAAGATGAGAAGGTTGAGCATCGTGCTGTCCTTTACATTGGGCACCGCCTGTGCCGCGGGCCCGCCAGGTTGGGTCACGAGGAGGGAGGTGCCCGGGTATCCCAAGGAGAAGTATATCGTAGGGATAGGTTCGGGACCATCCTTGAAGGTCGCACAGGCTGGTGCCAGGGAGGATATAGCTGGGCAGATAAGGGTGAAGGTGGACAGAACCTTTGAAGCCAGATGGAAGGAGACCGAGGAGAAGCTCAGGGAGGAGGTCGAGGGGGTCATATCGTCCTCCGTAAGTATGACCCTGAAGGGCGTAGAGACCGTAGAGCAATGGTACGACGAAAGGAACGACAGGTATTACGTCTTGGCCGTACTGAGCCGCTCCTCGGCCTGCCTGGACGCCCTGGGTCGCCTAAGGGACGCTGAGACTAAGGCGGAGGGATACTTCTCGTACGGGGTCAAGGCTCGGAAGAAGGGGGACCTCGGAGGGGCCTTGGAGAACCTCCTCAAGGCCAAAAGGTCGCTCCTGGACGCGGAAGGGGCCAAGGGCATAGCTCAGGTGGTCTGCCCACAGGTCAGGCTCAGGGCCGAGGAGGCGTTCAGGGAGGTCGAGGAAGCTCTGAGCTTGGCCCAGGTCGAGGATGAGATAAGGAAGGTGAGGAGGGCGCTGGAGGGAGCATCCCTGGACGAGTGGATCGTGGCCTTAGGTTATACTTTGGCAGAGGGCGCCCAAGGGAAGAAGGTCATGGTCGGGGCGTTCACCTACAGGGAGACGGGGGCCTCCGGGGAGTTCGGAAGGTACCTTACGAGGGCCCTCTCCTCGGCCCTGAGCCAGGCGGGTATATCGCTCCTCAAGAAGGACCCGGAGCACGGGGGGGCCTGGCTTTCTGGGAGGTACTGGGAGAGCGGTGACGAAGTCGTGGTCTACGCCGAGCTCGAAGGCCCCGGTGGGGAGGTGTCCTCCCTACAGAGGTCGATAGCTAAGGATAAGGTGCCCTATGAGCTGAAGCCTGCACTTGCCGAGGAAATGAAGCCACTTATGGAGGAGGGAGGCCACGGGCTCAAGATCGCCCTTTGGACCGACAAGGGCAGGAAACCCTCCTACCAGGAGGGGGAGCAGATGGTAGCCTTCCTTAAGGCGGACGGAGATTGTTACGTCTACCTCATATACCACGACGCCGGGGGGAGGAACTTCCTCATATTCCCTAACAGGTTCCGCAGGAACAGTTTCATAAAGGCGGGCAAGGTATATCAGATCCCTGGCCCCGGAGATAAGTTCCGCTTCACCGTAGGTCCTCCCTTCGGAACCGAGGTCCTAAAGGCCTTCGCATCCACCGAGCCTGTGCCCCTACCTAAGGGCAATTTCGTGGGTGGAGGGTTGCTTATGATGTCGGGTTCCACGAAGGAGGTAGTGGAACAGCTCAAGCGCAGCATCATGGCCTCCTCATACTGGGCGGAGGCGAGCTGTCCCGTGAACACCATGCCCGCAAGGTAGGTGGTCCCTGTGCTGGACCAGATTAAATCTTACCTTTGGTGGAAGGCGGTCCCTGCACCCGCTCATCCCCGCGCGTCGCCCGGTCCAGTGCCCTGCCAAAGGCCTTGAAGACCGCCTCCAAGCTGTGGTGGGCGTTTTTTCCCCTC
>DTYS01000091.1 GCA_012961755.1 Candidatus Latescibacterota bacterium | reverse complement strand
TTCAACCGAAAGCAACGCAATGTGGCGCGAATTAGCCCCACTACTTGGAACGACCCCGAGCAATTACGTTTGCGGTTGCGGACCGCAATGCATACCCAACTGCCGCAAGTTGGACGTGAATCCGTGGCAGGTCGCTCGTGGACGTTGGATTGCTTGTGGTTGCGCATGAATTTGAATATCACTGCTAGGTATCGCGCAATGTTTAACGAACTGTTACTCTTCACCGTCTTAGCTTTCTTGGCCTTTCCGGTCTTCGGGGAGGGGCTCGTAAGCCACAGTGGAGGGGACATAAGGTACGGTGGGGGAAGGGTCTGGTTGGGGACATCTGAAGGCCTCACCTTGTGGAAGGGACCGGAGTTTGAGCCTAAGGGGTTCGTGAGCTTCACCGAAGAGGACGGGATAGGGAGGGGAGCTGTAAGCGCACTGGCCGTTCATGGGGATACAGTCTGGGTGGCGACGGTGTACGACACCACCTTAGGTGGTCGGAGCTGTCAGGTCGGCGACGGGCTGAGCGTTTCGTTCGAAGGGGGAAAAAGTTGGAGGCACATAACGGACGAGGATATATTCTCCCCCTTAGGAGGGCCCGAAACGCCCGTGCAGAATCCCGCGTTCGGGCTTGCTATATCCGGTGGGACGGTATGGGCGGCCTTCTGGGCCGGGTCGCTCGTGCGCTCGGACGACGGCGGAAGGACCTGGCGGAGGGTCCTCCCGGATACCTCTTACGAGAAGGTAAGCTACAAGAGCCTCAGGCACAGAACGTTCGATGTATTGGCGTACGGGGATACCGTGTGGGTGGGCACTGCCGCCGGTATAAGCCGCTCGGACGATGGGGGAAGGAGTTGGAGATATTATACTGTAAAGGAAGGACTTCCTGGAAACTGGGTCGTGACCTTGGCGAGGCAGTTCGTAGATGGGAAGTGGATCATCTGGGCCGGTGTCAAGTCCACGGGAGGGGAAGGGGAAAGGCACGGGCTCTGTAGGACGTCGGACGACGGGACGAGCTGGGAAGTTGTGTGGGACAGGGCACCCTGGAACTTGGCCTTCGTAGGTTCCGTGGTCTGGGCCGCGACCGAGGAAGGACTCTTCCGCTCCTTGGACCTGGGGAGGAGGTGGGAGAAGGTGGTCGTAGAGGACCCGGTGGCCCGGGAGAGGTTGGAGAAGTTTATAGGGGTGTGCGTCTTGGGAGACAGCGTGTGGGCATCCTCAGACGAGGGGATAGCCCTTTCCGTGGACGGGGGGGAAGGTTGGAGGATCTTGAAGGTCCCGGTGTGGACGACCTCCCTGGACGAGGGTGAGGTTTTGGGGGAGGGACCTTCGGAGCCGATAAAGACCTACACATATCGCAATCCCTTTTCGATCTCGAGGCACGGCAGGACCCGGATACAGTACAGCCTCAGCAGGGATGCCAAGGTCTCGATCTATGTCTACGATCTAGCGGGGAGGCTCGTAAGGAGGCTTTTGGAGGACGAGCCGAGGGGAAGGGGGAATCACGGCGAGAACTGGGACGGGAGGGACGACAGGGGGAGGAAAGTTGCGAGCGGGGTTTACTTTTATAAGATCGAGACGGACGGTGGGAAGAGGGCCTTTGGGAAGATATTGGTCCTGGATTAGTCTTTTGTTGTTCTCAGATCCTGTGTGGGCCTGGGACGCGGGGGCCTTCTTAAAACTCGAGGGGGACGCCAGGACCGTGGCCTTAGGAAGTGTCGGGGTAGTGTTGGACGGGTTCCATAATCCGGCCACCCTGGGGCTCGAGGGAAGGTCGTTGGGGGCTTCGTACCGTATGCTCTCCCTGGACCGCGTGGTGTACGAGCTTGGGTACTTCCAGGCTCTGGAGCCCGAGGGAGGGGTGGGACTGCTCTGGCACAGGGTCGCCACGTCGGTCCAGGGGAGGGATGCACAGGGGAAGCGTACCGAAGAACTCGAGGCCTCACATTATGCCTTCGGGATAGGTTTGGGAAGGAGGGTGTGCAGGAGGTTATACGGGGGGTTCTCAGGATGGGTCTTCAGAAGGGACCTTGCTGGACAGAAGGGTGGGGGGTTCGGGTTGGACCTCGGAGCCCTCTGGAAGGGGAGGAGGTGGAAGTTCGGGGTTGCAGCGCAGCATCTGGGGGAGGGTAGGGACAGGATCCCCATCACCTTGAGGCTTGGAGGAAGCTATAACTTCGGGGGTCTGGAGTTCTACGGGGAGATAGTGAAGGAGGGAGGAAGGACGGAGGTAGGTTTCGGAGCCGAATGGGGGGCGGGCGAGAGCTTCGTGCTCAGGGCAGGGGTGAGGAGTTGGATGGGTTCCGGCCGGAGCTTGACGGGTGGTTTCGGGTTGAGGTTCCCGAAGATGTCGGTGGGATACGCCTTCGCAACGGACCCTATGGGAGCGGAGGCGGGCCATATGCTCTCTACGAGGTTCTTTTTCTGAGGTCGCTTAGAGGGGGGGAGATGAGGTACATATCAGCTTTGACGATCATGTTGGTCTGGGGGAAGGTATATGGGGTTACGGGGATGACCTTCTTATTGAGAAATCCGGACGCTAGGACGGCGGCCATGGGGAACGCGGTCGTGGGCCTCTGGGGGGGAGGTCTCCCCATATCCGGTAACCCCGCCAGGCTCGTCCCCCTCGTGGGGAGGAAGCTCGTCTTGAGCCAGATACTTTGGTTTCAGGGGATAAGGCAGGAATATTTGGGGGTTAAGTACGGGAAGGGGAGCAGGGCTTGGGGGATAGGGCTGGTCTACTGTGGGGTAGGGGGGTTGGAGCACAGGGAGGGACCCTCGGAGGAGCCCCAAGGGACGTTCGGTGTTTACGATGTAGCCCTTGGGGTTTCCCTGGCTGGAGAGCTGGGACCTTTGATCCTGGGAGGTACGGTGAAGGTCCTGTACGAGAAGATATATCTTTATGAGACGAAGGGCCTTGGGATGGATCTCGGCTTCCTCTGGCCCACGCCGGTACGTGGGGTCGTCCTCGGGGGAGCTGTCTCCAACGTAGGATATGTGAAGGACGTGCCCCTTCCGAGGGAGGTGAGGGTGGGGATGAGCTACTTAAGGGGGAGGTTCTTAGGGGGAATGGAGTTCCACTTCCCGAGGGATGGGAAGCCAGCGACGTTCTTAGGATGTGAGGTGAGGATGAAGGGGTTATCTTTAAGGGCCGGATATACCTTCGGGAGGGACGAGAGGAACATATCCGCAGGGTTGGGGCTTTCCGTGGGTAAGATCGAGGTGGACTACGCATGGGTCCCCTACTATTACGGCCTAGGAGACACCCATAGGTTGTGCGTGAGGTTCCGGACTTGACAGGATAGAGGTATTGGGGTAACTTTAAACACAACCATGGTAATCTATCCAACTTAAAAGGAGGTCCCTGTGAGGGAGTACATGCCGGATGCCATCAGGAACATAGCTCTCGTAGGACACGGAAGTTGTGGGAAGACGTCGCTCGCCGAGGCGATGCTCTTCTCTGCGGGCGAGATAAATAGGATGGGGAAGGTCGAGGAGGGGAACACTCGCTCGGATTATACCCAGGACGAGAAGGAAAGGCAGATATCCTTAAACGTCACGGTACTTCAAGCACGTTGGAACAACGTCAAGGTGAACATCTTGGACACACCCGGATATCCCGACTTCGTGGGGGAGGTGAAGGCCGGGCTTAGGGTTGCGGACAACTTCGTAGTCGTGCTGAGCGCTGTCGAGGGGATAGGGGTGGGGACCGAGAGGGCGTGGGAGTTGGTGGAGGAGTATGGACTTCCTGGGTTCTTCTTCGTAACCCAGATGGACAGGGAGTACGCGGACTTCGACAAGGTCCTTCAAGCCGCTAAGGAGCGCTTCGGGCCCGTGGTGCCGCTCCAGTTCCCCCTGGACGGGGGGACTGGGTTCCACAGGATAGTCGACCTTCTGAAGATGAGGATGTTGACGTACTCCCCTGGGGACAGGGAAAGGCCGAAGGAGGAACCCATCCCGTCCGAGCTCGAGGGTAAGGCGGAGGAGATGAGGGAGCAGCTGGTGGAGGCAGTGGCAGAGGTCTCAGAGGAGCTTATGGAGAGGTACTTCGAGGGGGAGCTCGGCGAAGAGGATCTTAAGGAGGGCATAAGGCAGGGGGTGAGGGAGAGGAGCATATTTCCCCTCCTCTGCGGGGATGGGCTCTCGAACGTCGGTGTGGACAGGCTCCTTGATGTGGTGTCCGACTACGGCGCGACCCCCGTGGACGGGGAGGTCGTAGGCGCGAGGGACGGGGAGGAGGTCAGGATACCTCCCGAACCGGACGCTCCCCTCTCGCTTCTGGTGTTTAAGACCCTGTCCGAGCCCCATGTGGGTGAACTCCTCTTCTTCAGGATCTACTCCGGCACCCTAAGGTCGGGCCTGGAGGTGTTCAATTCATCGAAGGGGGGTACGGAGAGGATAGGACAGATATACATGATGAACGGGAACGAGCGCCACGAGGTGGGCTCCGTTACGACCGGGGACATCGGGGCCTTGGTTAAGCTCAGGGACACTCACACTGGAGATACGCTCTGCGAAAAGGGTAGTCCTGTGGTGCTTCCGGGGATA
>DTYS01000090.1 GCA_012961755.1 Candidatus Latescibacterota bacterium | reverse complement strand
GCTCGCTTTCGCATCGACCAAGCTTAAGGACGACGCCCTCCTTCGCATGGCGGAGAAGGTTGAGGAGGGGGCGGAAGGACTCAGGAAGGAGAACCTCAAGGACCTTGAGGAGGGAAGGAGGAGGGGGCTCTTCTCGGCCATGCTCGACAGGCTGGAACTCACCGAGAAGAGGATAAAGGCCATGGCGAAGGGATTAAGGGAGGTGGCGGCGTTGCCCGACCCCGTGGGAATGGTGGAGAGGATGGTCCGCAGGCCGAACGGGCTCCTGATAGGGAAGATGAGGGTGCCTTTGGGGGTGATAGGAATAATCTACGAGTCCAGGCCTAACGTCACCGTGGACGCAGCCTCCCTGTGCATTAAGTCCGGAAACTCCGTGGTGCTGAGGGGAGGTTCAGAGGCGATAAATTCGAACATAGCCCTGGCCACGATGTTCAGGGAGGCCGTGGAGGAGGTCGGGCTCCCCGGGGACGCGGTTCAGGTGGTCGAGACGACCGACAGGAGGGCCGTGACCGAGATGCTCAAGTGTGAAGGGCTCATAGACCTCATAATCCCCAGGGGAGGGAAGGGGCTCATACGTATGGTGGTCGAGGAATCCCTCATACCCGTCATAAAGCACTACGAAGGGATATGCCATGTATACGTGCACGAGGACGCCGACCTGGACATGGCCGAGACCATAGCGTTCAACGCCAAGGTCCAGAGGCCCGGGGTATGCAACGCCATGGAGACCCTCCTCGTGCACGAGAAAGTGGCAGGTGACTTCCTCCCGAGGATAGGGGAGAAGCTGAGGGAGGCAGGGGTCGAGATAAGGGGATGTACGAGGACGAGGGAGGTCCTACCCTGGGCCGGGGAGGCCACGGAGGAGGACTGGCGCACGGAGTACCTCGACCTCATACTCTCGGTGAGGGTCGTGGACGGGCTGGGCCAAGCCATAGAGCACATAAACACCTATGGCTCGGCCCACACGGACGCTATAGTTACCAGGAGCTACGAGGCCGCAGGGAGGTTCGTGAGGGAAGTGGACTCCTCCTCGGTGATGGTGAACGCCTCCACACGCCTCTCGGACGGCGGTGAGTACGGGCTCGGGGCCGAGATAGGGATATCCACAGATAAACTCCACGCCAGGGGACCCATGGGCCTGGAGGAGCTGACCACCTACAAGTGGGTGGTGTACGGGAACGGACAGATAAGGACCTAATATGCCTTGGGGTCCCCGGCCTGGGCGGCCCTCCTCATCCGTGCGTATATGTGTAGGTCGTAGAAGTCGCTCACAGCCCTTCCCGGAGGGACTATCTGGTCTATCCTGGCCATGTCCTCCTCCGTCAGATCCACGTAGCAGGCCCTTAGGGCGGAGCTCAGGTGCTCGGGGGTCCTCGGACCTATTATGGAGGCGGTTATCCCTGGCCTGTGGAGGATCCAAGCGTGGGCGAGCTCCGACAGGGTTATCCCCTTCTCCTGGGCTATGGGCTTCAGCTTTTCCACGACGTCCAAGGCCTCCGGCGTGAGCCTCCTGTCCTGGGGTCCCGCCTTCTCGTACCTGCTCCCCTGGGGAGGCCTCTCGCCCTTCCTGTACTTCCCGGAAAGTATCCCTCCTGCGAGCGGACCCCACGTGACTATCGCTATGCCGTACCGCATCCCCACCCAGACCAGCTCGTTTTCTATCCCCCTGTCTAAGATGTTATAAGGGGGCTGCTCGGCAACTATGCGAGGAAAGCCGCAGCGTTCGCTGAGGCAGAGGGCCTCCATTATGAGGGGCACGGACCACTTGGAGGTCCCTACATATAGGACCTTGCCCTGGCGTACAAGTATGTCCAAGGTCTCAAATATCTCGTCCATGGGGGTGGTGAGGTCTACTATATGGAGGTAGTAAAGGTCTATCCTGTCGGTCCTGAGGCGTTTGAGACTTTCCTCGCACGCCCTCACCAAGTGATACCTGCTGGCGCCCCAATCGTTCGGTCCCTCCCCCATATGCGCCACGGCCTTAGTAGCGAGGACGACCTTGTCCCTCCTTCCGTCCTCCGCTAAAGCCCTTCCAACTATCTCCTCTGAGGCACCCCGTCCGTACACGTCAGCCGTGTCTATGAAGTTGATCCCTGAATCTAAGGCTTCGTGGATCATACGGATCGAGGTCCTTTCGTCCGTCTGTTCCCCGAAGTTCATGGTGCCCAAACATATCTTGGACACCCTCACGCCGGTGCGGCCGAGTTGGCGGTACTCCATGCTCCCTCCTTTCTCCGATCTTCCCCCGTCCGCAATATAAGCCAAGATGCCGTCCCTGTCAAGGGACCCTCCTTGACAACCGCGGAGGGAAATGTTATCTTGGAGGACGGAGCTATGGGAAGGATAAGGGAGAAGTTCCGAAGGATGAACCTTGGGGGAAGGAAGGGCCTCGTCGTCTACATAACCGCGGGCGACCCGGACCTGGATTCGACCGGGGAAATAGTTTTGGAACTTGACCGTAGGGGCGTGGACCTCGTGGAGCTCGGGGTCCCCTTCTCCGACCCTGTTGCCGACGGGCCGACGATACAGAGGGCATCCGAAAGGGCCCTGAGGAACGGGGTAAGGCTCGAGGATGTGCTCGGGCTCGTGGGGGAGCTGAGGAAAAGGAGCGAGCTTCCGATCCTCCTCTTCTCCTACTTGAATCCCGTGCTAAACTTCGGGCTGGAAAGGTTCGTGAGGAGAGCTTCGGAGGAGGGCGTGGACGGGGCCCTCGTACTGGACCTCCCCCCCGAGGAGGCGGGCAGCTACGTCGGAACGATGTGGAAGCATGGGCTGGACACGGTCTTCTTGGCAGCCCCCACCAGCACGGAGGAGAGGATAAAAAAGATCGCCTCCCTCAGCACGGGGTTCGTATATTGCGTCTCGAGGACCGGGGTCACGGGGGAGAGGGATAGGCTCTCCCCGGAGGTGAAGGCCACGGTGGAGAAGGTCAGGAGGCACTCCGAGCTTCCGGTCGCGGTCGGGTTCGGGATATCCAAGCCCGAGCACGTAAGGGAGGTCGCAGAATATGCGGACGCGGTCGTGGTCGGAAGTGCCTTGGTGAGGAGGATAGAGGAGCTCGCCGGAGGTCCGGGCTGGATAAGGCAGGTGGGCTCGTTCGTGGGGGAACTTATGAGGACACTGAGGTGACCAAAAAATTGGAGCGGGAAACGGGATTCGAACCCGCGACTTCGACCTTGGCAAGGTCGCACT
>DTYS01000089.1 GCA_012961755.1 Candidatus Latescibacterota bacterium | reverse complement strand
TCTTCTTCGACCCTACTATGGTGTTGCTCATACCTGCGATCATCCTTGCCCTCTACGCACAGGCCAAGGTCAGGGGGGCATATTCCCAGTTCAGCCGGGTGAGGTCCAGGAGGGGGTACACAGGTGCCAGGGTCGCAAGGGAACTTCTGGACGCCCACGGGCTGAGCCACGTCGAGGTAGAACCCATCCCTGGCACGCTCACCGACCATTACGACCCGAGGACTAAGGCACTGAGGCTCTCGCAGGGGGTTTACTACTCCGACTCGTTGGCCGCTGTGGGGGTGGCGGCACACGAGGCGGGCCATGCTGTCCAGCACGGGGTGGGCTACGCCCCCCTGATCTTCAGAAACCACTTCGTCCCGATAGCTAACTTCGGCTCTATGCTCGCATGGCCCCTCTTCTTCATAGGTCTCCTCATGCGCGGAAGCTTCCTGGTCAAGCTCGGGATATTGCTATTTTCGGGCGCTGTACTCTTCCACATGGTCACCCTCCCCGTGGAGCTGAACGCATCTCGCAGGGCCCTTAACATGCTCTACTCCCTCGGGATCCTCGCCAGGGACGAGATAACGGGGGCCAAGAAGGTGCTCACGGCCGCAGCATGGACCTATGTGGCATCCGCTGCTATGGCGGTTATGCAACTTCTGAGGATGCTCATGTTGATGTCGATGTTCGGGAGGGAGGAGGATTGAGCCTCCTCGAGGGGGCCCTCGGGCCCCCTTCTAAGTTTTCGGAAGGAGGGGACATGTCGCTCTACGTAGGGGTGGACCTCGGGGGCACGAACATAGTTTCCGGGATCGTGGACGAGGAGGGGAGGATATTGGCCAGGGACAAGAGGCCCACGAGGCAGGACCTGGGTTTGGAGGAGTCGATCGGGCAGATGAAGGAAAGCATAAGGGCGGTCGTGGGCCAGGCCAGGGGTTCCGTAAGGGCCATAGGTATAGGCTCCCCGGGACCTATAGACCCCTTCGAAGGGATAGTCCTCGAGCCGGAGAACCTCCCCGCCTGGAGGAACGTACCCTTGGTGAGGATCATGGAGGAGGAGTTCGAGGTGCCGGCCTTCCTGGACAACGACGCTAATGTGGCGGCGTTGGGCGAGCAGTGGCAGGGGGCCGGGAAGGGGGTTAGGTTCTTCATGTGCGTCACCTTGGGCACCGGTATAGGCGGCGGGGCAGTCCTCGACGGCAAGCTCCTTCAAGGTTTCAACGGGAACGCGGCCGAGATAGGACACATAACCATAGATTACGATGGCCCCCCATGCCCCTGCGGGAACAGGGGATGTCTTGAGCTCTACGCATCCGCAACGGGGATAGTCAGGAGGACCAAGGAGATGATGGAGAGGGAGAGGCCCGAGACTTCCCTCTGGGAGAAGTTCGAAAACCTCACCGCTAAGGACATATCCGAGGCGGCCCACGATGGGGACGAGTTCGCAAGGAGGATGTACGGGGAGACCGGGTTCCTCTTGGGCGTGGGGCTCGTCAGCGCGATAAACCTGTACAACGTTGAGGTGATAGCCCTGGGCGGAGGGATGGCGCAGGCGGGGGAGATACTGTTCGAACCTGTAAGGAGGACGGTGAGGGAGAGGGCCCTTCCTGGGGTGAGGGACAAGGTGAGGATAGTGCCGTCCCAGCTCGGGGACGATGCCGGGCTCCTGGGGGCCGCTAGGATGGCGACGCAGCGAGCAGGATGATGTTCGTATCTCTGCTTATAGGCTACCTCTGGGCTTCGGAACCGTCGGATTCGGTGGTCCCCAGCCCTGAAGGTGCCCTCTTGCGTTCCGCGTTCCTGCCGGGATGGGGACAATGGACCAACGGACATCCCGTGAAGGGGTTCATGTTGGAGGTGGCGGAGGTGATCCTCGCTGGGATGGCCTTGAGGGAGTGGAGGGCGGACCATTCGAGGAGGAACTCCTTCCTCCTCTGGTGGCTCGGGGTCAGGCTCTACGGCATGGCGGACGCGTACGTGGACGCCCACCTGAGGAACTTCGACGAGGGGGAGGACCTCAAGGTTCCGAAGGGGAAGGAAGATGTGGAAGGTTCCCGAGGAGGTGACGAAGTTCGTCCGGAGGAGGATAAACTCCGAAAGTTGCAGGAATTACATCCACAGGCTCATCGAGAAGCTCCTCTCCGTGGATACCACACCGAAGGAGGACCCGAGCCTCGCCCGTGAGGCCGAGGCACGGGTCTTCGGGATAATAAGCGAGGAAGCGGCCACGGACAGGGTGGAGTTCTCCTTCGAGCCCTTGGACCCGAGGATATACGGACATCCCTACTATACCCCTCCTTACTACGCCCCTGGCCTACCCCCCGAAGGGGTCTACGATGGCAGGGGGAACCTCTTGGCCCGCTTCAGGGGGGTGGGCCGAGGTCCCACCCTCGCCCTCAACGGCCACATAGATACGGTGGCTCCCTACATCCCCTTCAGGAGGGAAGGGGACGTGTTCTACGGAAGGGGGACGGCGGACGATCTGGGGAACGTGTCGGCGATGATCCTCAGCATAAGGCTCCTGGCCGAGCTCGAGGCTGAACTCGGGCTCGTACCCAACGGCGGGCTCCTTTACATGTTCGTGATAGAGGAGGAGACCGGGGGCAACGGTTCTCTCTCCCTCGCCCTCGACCCCGAAGTGGCATACGATGCAATGCTTGTCCACGAGGTCACCGACTTCAGGGTCCACCCGGCCAACAGGGGAGCGGTGTGGTACAAGGTGGATATGGTCAGATCGGACGGTAGGGTCAACCTCGTGGAACTGGCCTCCCATATCGTCCTCGCCCTGGAGGAGGAGGGTAGGAGGATAAGGGAGGAGAGCGACCATCCCCTCTTCCCCTCCCGTCCCGTGCAGACCTGTCAGGGGATCCTGGGACCCTTCGGGAGCCATCCTTCAGCGGTGAACGATAGGGTCGTCCTCGCCTTCGGGTTCCCGGACGGAAGAAAGGACGCGCTGCGCGCGGCATTGGAGGAGGGGCTGAGGAAGTATCTTGAGGAGTACGGCCGGAAGGTCGAAAGGCACTACGTGTGGGAGGAACTTCCGGGAGGTGCGAGGGTTACGGTGCTGGGAAGGTCCGGACACATGGGGGCGATAGCCGAGCTGGACGATGCCATAACCAAGGCCGCCTACATGGTCGTGGAGGCGATGGGGACGGGAGCCGAGGTGAGGCTGGACGCCGAGGGCTACGACGTGGAACTCTCCTTAGAGGGAGGACAGGGCTTCCTCCCGACGCACTCCCTTGAGGAGGTGACCCACAGGATGACCTCGGCGGTCCTGAGGGGCGCGAGGGAATACCTGAAGCGGAAGGGCGTGGACGCCGGATCCGGGAAGTTTGTGAGGGTCTCCTACGACAAGCTCCACAACGAGGCATACGACGGTGACCCGGATGGTCCCTTGGTTAAGGCCGGGATCAGCGCCCTCAAGCTTGCAGGACTGTGGAGGGGGGGCCCCGTCACGGGATGGGAGGTGAGCTGCGACGCCAGGCTCTTCGCAAAGCTCCGCCCCGGGCACGAGACAGTGTGTTTAGGATGCGGGGACCTCTCGAGGGCCCACTCCCAGGAAGAATACATAACCGCAAGGGAGGTAGCTTCCGCCGCGGAGGTCATAGTCTACACAGTTCTGAGCTACTGTGGGGTGGGGGAGGTATGAAGAAGGATATATCGTTCGCCCTCGCGGCCGGATGTGCCTCGCTTGTGGCCTACCTTGCAACCCTGTGTCCCACGGTCTACGTGGTCGGAAGCGGTGAGCTTATCACGGCGGCCTACAAGCTCGGGGTGGCGCATCCCACGGGCTATCCGTTGTACTGCCTAGTCACCCACCTCTTCTCATACCTCCCCCTCGGCGAGGTCGCAAGGAGGATCAACCTCTTCTCTGCCCTGGCCGCCTCTGCCTCAGTGGGCTGGACCTACCTTCTGGTTAGGGCCCTCGGAGCGAACCCCCTCGTCTCCCTCTCAAGTTCCCTGCTCTGGGCCTTCTCCGGTACGTTCTGGTCGCAGGCCGTGATAGCCGAGGTATATTCCCTCCTCTTCCTCCTGCTTTCGGTCTCCATCTGGGCCTTCCTCAGGTGGCGTTCCGGGGACGGGGAGAGGTTCCTCCTGCTCGGGGCTTACCTGTACGGCCTCGCCCTCTCCCACCACCTCATGGCGATCCTCTTCGGCCCTGGGATCGCATGGTTCCTGTGGAGGGAGAGGATGAGGCTCGGGGACATCCGTACTTGGGCCTCGGTGCTCTTCCTCTTAGGGATCACCACGTACTTGTACCTTCCCCTGCGCTCCCGCCTCGGGCCTTCGTTCGTATGGACCCCTATAAGGAACCTCTCCGACTTCCTATATCACATATCGGGCAGGGAGTACGGCCCGAGGATGTTCTCGTTCCCGCTCCCTATGGTCCTGAACAACCTCCTCAGGTACGCCGAACTGCTGTGGAAGGACATGGGACCGGGGCTCGTCCTCCTTCCCCTAGGAATATGGGTTCTGCATAGGGACTTAGGTATTTCGGGCCTTCTGGGCGCCGCGTGGACGCTGGACGTCGTCTTCGGTGTCAACTACGACGTGAGCGACGTCCGGGTCTTCTTCCTCCCTTCTCTGTTCGTGGTGCTCCTGGTGACGGCCGTGGGGTTGGCATGGGTCTGGCGTAAACTTCGGCCCAAGGCGTCGGCCGTCCTGGCCTCATTCCTACCCCTGTGGAACTTTTCCTCCCACCTTTACACGAACGACCTTCACGAGAACAGGATAGCTGAAAGGTTCGGGATGGACGTCTTGGAGAATCTCGCCCCGAAGGCCCTGCTTCTCACCAGGGGGGACGATATGGCCTTCATCCTCCTCTACCTCCAGAAGGTCAGGGGCCTGAGGCCGGACGTCACCCTCGTAAGCCGGAACAGCAGGGCGATGAGCGAACCTTACGGTCCGGACTACAGGTGGCTGTCCCCCAGGGACAAGGCCCTAAGAAGGAGGTGGAAGGAACTTAGGTGGCTCTCGGAGAGGAGGCCGATCTACTACGAGGTCAAGGATGACGTCCCGAAGGTCAGGGGGGTCAAAGTGCTCCCGGAGGGCCTCGTCTTCAGGGCCCTGAGGGAGTGGGAGGATGCCCCCGACCCCCTGGACTTCTGGAGGAAGTGCGATCCGGATTCCTTGGAGGAGCTCCCGTTCTACAAGGACATTTGGGTGAGGAAGATACTGTCGGACTATCGTCTCGCACAGGGGATGGCCTACCTCGCCGTCGGTGACACCCTGCGAGCAAGGGAATGTTTCCGGAGGATGGCGGAGCTCGTGCCCGACTCCAGGACGGTCCAGCACAACGCGGGAGTCCTCTTCTACCTGCTTGGGGATTGGAGCGAGGCCAAAGGATACCTGCTAAGGGCGGTCAGTCTGGACGTGAGGGACGCGGGAACATACTTCCTCTTGGGAAGGACCTGCGAGCGCTCGGGTGAGCTTCAGGAGGCCTTGGAATGGTACGGAAGGGCGGCGAGATGGGGCTTCCCCGAGGACAAGGTCCTAAGTTCGTTCGGGGGCGTGTACGCGAAGATGGGGAAGTACAAGGAAGCGAAGAAGTTCTGGAGAAGCGCTTTAGAACTCAATCCCGAAAATGTGGAAGCCCTCAGGAACCTTTCCGGAAGATGAGGGAGAAGGCCATCCTCGTCGGAGTCTCATTGCCTTTCCGGGAGCTCATCGAGGAATCCTTAGATGAGCTCGCCAAGCTCGCTGACACCGCGGGGGCGGACGTCCTCGGCAGGGTGGTCCAGCGCAGGGAGGGGATAGATCCGGCCTACTACATCGGGAGGGGGAAGGCGGAGGAGATATCCGCCAAGGTCAAGGAGCTGGGACTGGACTTGGTGATATTCGAGGGCGACCTGTCGCCTGCACAGGTCAAAAATTTGGAGGAGCTCATTCCCGTCAAGATAGTGGACAGGAGCGGCCTCATCCTGGATATATTCGCGAGGAGGGCGAGGACCAAGGAGGCGAAGGTCCAGGTCGAGCTCGCGCAGCTGAAGTACCTCCTCCCGAGGCTCACCCGCAGATGGACCCACCTCTCCCGCCAGGTGGGCGGTATAGGGACGAGGGGGCCGGGGGAGACCCAGTTGGAGGTGGACAGGAGGAGGGTCCGCCAGAGGATATGGAAGCTCTCCAAGGAGCTGGAGAAGATAGAGAGGGCGAGGGCCGTGAGGAGGAAGGGAAGGGAGGGGACGTTCAGGGTGGCCCTCGTCGGATACACCAACGCGGGTAAGTCCACCCTCTTGAACGCCCTCACCCACGCGGATGTCCTTGTGGAGGACAGGCTCTTCGCCACCTTGGACGCCACTACGAGGAGGATGTGGGTGGACGGGCAGATGGCGCTACTGACCGACACCGTGGGATTCATCCGGAGGCTCCCCCCCCACCTCGTAGCCTCCTTCAGGAGCACCCTCGGCGAGGTGCAGGAGGCGGACCTCTTGCTGCACGTGGCGGATGTGAGCCACCCCGCCTGTGAGGAACAGATAGCTCTGGTGAGGGAGGTCCTGGAGGACCTCGAGGTCTGTGATAAGCCAGTGATACTCGTCCTGAACAAGGTGGACCTGTTGGAAGGTCGAGGTTTCCTGGATAGGATGCTCCTCCAACATCCCGACTCGGTCCCCGTATCAGCGAAGGAGGGGACCGGGCTGGACCAGCTCCGCAGGGCTATATCCGAACATATGAGGCTCAAACGAACTACGGTCCGAAGTTGAAGGAGGACTTTGACCGAGCAGGTAGTCTCCCTCTTAAGAGGACTTCCGGCCGAGGCTGTGGCCTTCCTGATAGCCACGGTCCCGATCGCGGAACTAAGGGGGGCGATCCCCTGGGCCCTGACGCCGCCTCCACTTGGGGGAGGCCTGAGCTGGCAGGAGGCATATATCTGGTCGGTCATGGGTAACCTCCTCCCGGTCCCGTTCCTCCTCTGGCTCCTGGAACCTCTCTCCGAGAGGTTCAGAAGGTGGAGGCCTATGGACAGGTTCCTGGGGTGGCTCTTCGCCCGCACGAGGAGGAGGGGGAAGCTCATAGAAAGGTACGGACCTTTAGGGCTCGTGTTCTTCGTGGGTACTCCCCTTCCCATGACGGGCGCGTGGACCGGGGCCGTGGCGGCCTTCCTCTTCGGGGTGTCTTTCAAAAGGGCCCTTCCTGCCATAGCCTTAGGTGTGATGTTGGCTGGGGTGGTGGTGACCCTGGCCTCCTTGAGGGTCATCGGGCTCGTCCTCTAAATATGTTGACATCCCTCCAAATTTTGATTAATTTAGCTCATGAAAAGCATAAAAGGGGGTGAAGAAGATGAGGAAGTTGGCATGTCTTGCGGCCAT
>DTYS01000088.1 GCA_012961755.1 Candidatus Latescibacterota bacterium | reverse complement strand
TTGTTGAGCACCCCCCTCCAGATGTAGAAGGAGAGGGAGAGGAAGAACGTGGCGACGAAGAGGCGGTATACATACTTGTTCACCCTACCATCCTCCTACGTCCAGCCTCGGGGAGGCCACCGCACACTTGACGCCCGTGCGCGGGTCCAAGCTCACTGCTAGGGTATATCCTCCATGACGCCGGGCGCCCCTACCTGCAGGTTCCCTCAAGCTCCAGCTTTCTAAGTTCCAGCCCCGCTCTCCTCCTCACGAACCAGTCCTTGTCGTCCGAGAGCTCTTTGAGCATCTCCATCGCATCCCTGCTCCTGGGGAACTCGGCCAGAGCTTCGACCACGAACGTCCTGAGCTTTGGGTCCTCCCAGGATTCTGCCTTTGAAAGTTCCACGAGCGGCCCTACCGCCCTCCCGTCCCCTATCTCACCGAGGGCCTGGACCGCAAAGTATAGGGATGGTGGGGGACTTTTCAAAGTCTCCAGGAGCTTCGGCACGGCCTTCCTGCCGAACTTGACCAAAGCGTCCTTGGCGGGGTACCTCACCGCGTACGAGGGGTCCGAAAGGGCCTTTATGAGGGCCGGGATAGCCTTCGGGTCCCCTATCCGACCTAAGGCCACGGCCGCGCTCTTGCGCACGAACCTGCTTTCGTGCCCGAGCAGGGCTATAAGGTCGTCCACGGCCTTCCCGCTCCCAAGCTTTCCGAGGGCGGTGGCTGCTGAGGAGATCACCCTCCACTCGTGCGAGCGCAGGAGCTTCAGTAGGGGCTTCTCGGCCCTCACGTCTCCTATCTCCCCCAGGGTCTGGGCGGCTAAGGTTACGACGAGCAGGTCCTCGCTCTTTAGGGCCCTTACGAGCGGCTTCACGGCAGGGACCCCTATCTCCTTCAATATCTTCCTTATGCAGTGCCTGGCCCTGGCCTGCTCGGTCCCCATGACGGATAAGAGGTACGGGACGGACTCCTCGGGGTTCGAGATGAGCTTCTTCCTTCCGTATTCGGCGAGCTTTGAGAACTTGGGATAACCGCACTTGGCCATCGTGAATAGCTCCTCCAAGGTGTACTCCCGCTCCTCCACCTCGACCCTTTCGGGCTTCCTCGGAGGCCTCCTCGAAGGATACGGGAAGTCTATCCCCACACCGTAGGAGGTCCCGGTCCAGAAGGAGCGGTCCTTCCCTTTGGGGGAATAGAGGTCCTCCCCTCCGAGGTCCAGGAAGATCCCCACGGAGCCGAACCCGTAGCTGAACCTCCCGTGGCCCCTTGTGGTCTCCCTGTCCTTGGAGAGGTACCCGTCGTCCCCACCCCCGTCCAGGAGCACCCCTAAGCCGTGGTGGCTTGCCGCTCCCTGTGAGAGGTCTGAGGCAACGTATATGTCGTCGCCGCTTTCGTCCAACAGGTACCCCACCCCGAGGTCGTGCCCCTCGCCCTGGGAAACCCCTTTGCTCACGTAACAGTCGTCCCCTGAGAGGTCCGCGAGCGTGCCGACCGATATGTGGACCCCCGCGCCCTGGCCGTAGTCGTAGGCCTTGTAGGTATCGTTTCCTCCTCTGTCCACTATACAGCCTAAGGAATACCAATAGCTTGCCCCCTGGCCGAAGACGTCGGCTATATATGTATCGTTCCCCGAAAGTTCGGAGATGAGCCCTATCCCTCCCGAGCAGTCAGGCCTGTACCCAAGGCCAACGCCCTGGCACATGGAGATGTATCTCGGAAGGTCCGAACGGAAGAGGTCCTCATATTTCGACCCTGCAAGGTAGAAGTCGTTCCCCTCCCCGTCCTCTATACATCCGAACCCACCCACGAACCCGAACCCTTGGGAGTAGGCCGAGGCCAGGTACAGGTCGTTCCCACCGTAGTCCCCCAGGAACCCAACCCCTATGAACCCCGCACCCTGCACGAAAGTGTCCCCGAGGTACCTATCGTCCCCTTCCTCGTCCACGAGGAACCCTACTCCTATCCACCCGGAGCCTAAATTTCTGAAGCCCGCACGGTACACGTCGTCCCCACCGAGGTCCATAAGGACCCCGATCCCTAAGAACCCGGAGCCTACGGCCCCCTCCTCGTGGCCTAAGTAAAGGTCGTCCCCTCCCAGATCCACGCATATCGAGACCGGAAGCTCCCCCCTGAGCGTCCCACCGGCGTTCCCTAAGTACTGGTCGTCGCCTCCGAGGTCTATTATTACGGCGAACTTCCCCCTGTATACGTTGCTCCCCGGCCCTCCGACTATCACGTCCCCCCATGGGGCCCTCTCGTAGTACAGAACTTCCCCTGATGCCACCTCGGGACTCAGCTCGACCCCTCCGCTCCGGAGGTCCACCTTCCCGAGCGCACCTGCGACCCTCTCAACCTCTTCCAGGACCAGGAGCCCCGCCTCTAACATCTTCTCCCTCCTTATCCTCTCCACTATGCTGAAGACGCCCTCCGCCACCTTCGACGCCCTCCGGCCCTCCTCCTCCAGCTCAAAGAGTCCCTTATCCTTGTCCCTCACATCTTCCTTTAGGATGAGGGAACTCTCCCTCCTTAGGAACTCCATCTCCCCGTCGCTCACGCCGGACAGCGCTTCGCCGACGAGCTCCCTCGCCTCGGAAATTTTAACTCTAAGT
>DTYS01000087.1 GCA_012961755.1 Candidatus Latescibacterota bacterium | reverse complement strand
TTCGCTTCTCCAACACCACATCCCGAGCCCTGCACATCGCCGGGGACCTCGTGGAGTTGGGCGTCAGGCCGGACGAGGTGGCGGACGCCCTCTTCCACCGTCGTTCCCCCGAGGCCATAAGGAGGTTGGCCGAGGCGCTCTCCTCCTTGGAGTTCTACTGCGGGGGGAAGGTGGGAATGATCTCCCTGGACGATGTCACCTCCGAGGGGACCTCGGAGGACACGGAGGGGTTCGTAGATATGGTCCTCTTCGTGGACGGGGTGGAGGTGGCAGCTTTCCTCAGGAGGGTGGACGGGGGAAGCTTCAGGGTAAGTCTCCGCTCACGTGGGGGTGTACCTGTGAACAAAATAGCCGGAAGGTTCGGGGGAGGAGGGCATCCAAGGGCCGCGGGATGTTACGTTCACGGGGACATATGTGAGGCCAAAAGCCGAATCTTAGAGGCGATAAGGGAGGCCGTGACGGGATGCTCAGGCACCTGATAAAGGCCCTCTTAGTGTTCAGGCTGGAACGCTGGACCCCCCTGCTGCAATGGGAGGTACTTCCGCATCGCCTCCGTCGTCCTGTGATCGTCCGGGTGGTGAGGAAAGAGACCGGCCTGCCCTTAGGGCTCTACACCCTGAGCGAATACCGAGGTCCTGTCCTCGACGGCCCTCCCCAGAACTGAAAGGAGAAGATATGGACGCTCTGACAACTGTGCAGCTTCCCGGTGTGCCGAAGTTTTCGAGCGGAAAGGTCAGGGAGATATTCGACCTGGGGGACGAGCTCCTCATAGTTGCGACCGATAGAATTTCGGCCTTCGATTGCGTCCTTCCCACCGGTATCCCGGACAAGGGAAGGGTCCTCACCGCCCTTTCCGTCTTCTGGTTCCGGTTCTTGGAGGACCTGACTGAACATCACCTCATAACTGCCGATGTGGAGGAATTCCCCCCTTCCCTCCGGCCGTTCCGTGACCTGTTGGATGGAAGGTCCATGCTGGTCAGGAAGGCGGAGAGGATAGACGTTGAATGCGTAGTCAGGGGCTATCTGGCGGGTTCGGGATGGAGGGAGTATAAAAGCTTAGGTTCGGTGTGCGGAATTCGCCTTCCGGAGGGGCTGAGGGAGGCGGACAGGCTCCCCGAGCCCATATTCACCCCCGCCACGAAGGCGTCCTCAGGCCACGACGAGAACATAACCTTCGGGATGGTGGCCGACATGGTGGGGAAGGAACTGGCCGAGAAACTAAGGGACAGGAGCATAGCCCTCTACGAGAAGGCCAGTAGGTACGCGGAGGAGAGGGGGATAATCGTGGCGGACACGAAGTTCGAGTTCGGGCTCAGGGACGGGAAGCTCATACTCATAGACGAAGTCCTCACCCCGGACTCCTCGCGGTTCTGGCCCAAGGAGAGGTACAGCCCGGGAAGGTCGCAGGAGAGCTTCGATAAGCAATACGTCAGGGACTACCTGGAATCCCTGGAATGGGACAAGGCCCCTCCTGCCCCTTCCCTCCCCGAGGACGTGGTGAGGAGGACGAGGGAGAAGTACATAGAAGCCTACAGGAGGCTTGTGGGTCCCTGGCTGGGCGGTTGATGTGATCGTCTGAGGGCGATATCGGAAGGGAGCTCGGACGTCGGCGCTGGGCTCCTTTTATCTTACGGATTCTCCGCAGGACTTGACAGGAAATGGATTTTATACTATCATAAACAAAATGCTCCGTTGGCTCACATCCGGGGAGTCCCACGGGAGGGCCCTGGTCGGGATATTGGAGGGGGTCCCGGCGGGGCTTAAGCTCTCCGAGGGATACATAGACCGCCAGCTCGCCCGAAGGCAACGGGGCTACGGGAGGGGCGGAAGGATGAAGGTGGAGAGGGACCGTGCCCGGATACTCTCGGGAGTGAGGTTCGGGAGGACCCTCGGAAGCCCCATATGTATACTTGTGGAGAACAGGGACTGGGAGAACTGGAAGGAAGTCATGTCGGTGGGCCCCGGCGAGGCCGAGCCGGTGACCGTCCCCAGGCCCGGCCATGCGGACTTAGCGGGGCTTTGGAAGTACGGACACGAGGACGTAAGGAACGTGCTTGAAAGGGCGAGCGCGAGGGAGACGGCGGTAAGGGTGGCCTTGGGGGCGGTCGCGAGGAGGCTCCTGGAGGAATTCGGGGTGGAGATAGGGAGCTTCGTGGTCTCGGTGGGAGGGGTCTCCTGGGAACCTCCCGAGGGGTTCTTCCCCGGCGAGGAGGTGGACTCCTCACCCTTGAGGTGCCCCGACCCCGAGGCCGAAGGGAGGATGATGGAGGAGGTGGACGAAGCCAGGAAGGCCGGAGATTCCGTGGGTGGCATATTTCAGGTGGTGGCGAGGGGCGTGCCACCGGGGCTCGGTAGCTACTCCCAGGCCGAGAGGAGGTTGGACGCGAGGCTGGCCGCTGCGGTGATGGGGATTCCAGCGATAAAGGGCGTGGAGGTAGGTTTGGGGTTCCGGGCGGCGGGGAGGAAGGGTTCGGAGGTACACGACGGAATATTTACGGAGGAGGGGCGCATAGTCAGGAGGACGAACAGGGCCGGCGGGATAGAGGGAGGGGTGAGCAACGGGGAACCCATAATCCTGAGGGCGGCCATGAAGCCCATTCCTACGCTCAGGAAACCCCTCCCCTCGGTAGATGTAAGGGGCCTCTCCCCGACGTACGCCCACAGGGAAAGGTCGGACGTATGCGCAGTTCCCGCCGCGGCGGTGGTAGCAGAGGCCGTAGTGGCCTTGGTGCTTGCGGACGCCTTCCTGGAGAAGTTCGGAGGGGACAACTTGGATGAGTGCGAAAGGAACTTCGAGGGCTACATCGGCTCGCTCAGGTGGTGGTGACCCCGGGGGGAGTCGAACCCCCATTACAGGATCGAAAATCCTGTGTCCTAACCGTTGGACGACGGGGCCACTTACATGTATAATAAAAAATTTTGCCCCCGTTGTCAAGACCGAGGAGGGAGCATGAGGTACGCCTTCTCAGTGGGACTGGCCTTGCTATGGGTCGGCGCAGGGTACGGCAGGAAGGTCACGGAACCTAAGATCCCCTTTTCCCCAAGGCACTATGTCTGTTACAGGGTGGAAGGGCCTATAACGGTGGATGGGAAGCTGGACGAACACTCTTGGAGGATGGCCCCTTGGACCGAGGACTTCGTGGACATAGAGGGGGAGGTCAAGCCCCGGCCCAGGTTCCGCACGAGGGCGAAGATGCTATGGGACGACGTGTACTTCTATGTAGGAGCCGAACTTGAGGAACCGGACGTGTGGGCCACCCTCACCCGCAGGGACACAGTGATATTCCTGGACAACGACTTTGAGGTCTTCATAGATCCCGACGGGGACACGCACCGTTACTACGAGCTCGAGGTGAACGCCTTGGGCACCGAATGGGACCTCTTTCTGGTCAGGCCGTACAGGGACGGAGGTCCCCCCGTGATATCCTGGGACATACGGGGGCTCAGGACCGGCGTCCACGTCGAGGGCACGATGAACACTCCAGGTGACAGGGACGAAGGATGGACGGTCGAGATAGCCCTCCCCTGGGACGTGCTCAAGGAGTGTGCCCCGGGAAGGAGACCTCCCCAACCCGGGGACCAGTGGAGGGTGAACTTCTCGAGGGTAGAATGGAGGTTGGAGGTCGTGGGCGGAAGGTACCGCAAGGTCCTGGACCCGGAGACCGGACGGCCACTTCCCGAGGACAACTGGGTTTGGTCCCCTCAGGGGTTGATAAACATGCATTATCCGGAGATGTGGGGATACGTCCAGTTCTCGGAGAAGGTCGTAGGCACGGGGAAGGAGAAGTTCGTGCGGAAGCCCGAGGAGGCCGCTAAATGGGCCCTGAGGATGGTCTACTACCGACAGTGGGCGTACATGGAAGAACACGGCAGGTTCGCTGAGGACGTGGGGGCGCTCGGCCTGGGGGACCTCAAGGTGGAAGGTTACAGGTGGCCGCCGAAGCTCGGGACTACTTGGAGCCTGTTCGAAGCCGTGCTGGAAAGCGAGGACGGAAAGGAGCGCTGGCACATAAGGCAGGACGGGTTGGTCTGGAAAGGATAAGGAGGGGAGATGGAGGAGGTTCGCATAGGGGTGATAGGTTGTGGGAGCATGGGAAGGGCCCTCGCCCGCACGCTCGAGGAGGTGAAGGGAGCTAAGGTTACAACCTGCGCGGACTCGGACGAGGAAAGGGCCAGGACGTTGGCCGGGGAACTTGGGGCCAGGGCGTTCTCGGACTACAGGGACCTCCTGGCCCTGGACGACGTGGACGCGGTCATAATAGCTACGCCGGGCTTCATGCACGAGGAGATGGCGGTGGCCTCGGCCGAGGCGGGCAAGCACATCTTCTGCGAGAAGCCCATGGCGCTTTCCGTCGCCTCCTGCGACAGGATGATAGAGGCCGCCCGGAAGGCCGGGGTGAAGCTCATGGTCGGCCAGGTCCTCCGGTACATCCCCAGGTTCGCCAAGATAAAGGAGATAGTTGACTCGGGGGTCCTGGGGGAGCCCTTCGGGATGTCCATAATACGCATAAGCGGGGGCTGGGGTGGAGATGATGTGTCTTGGAGGAGGAGGAAGGAGATGGTCGGGGGGGTGCTCTTCGAGGTGAACGTACACGAGCTTGACTTCATGTGCTACATAATGGGGGACGTCGAAAGGGTGGCGGCGTTCACAGGAAACTACGTGCACGGGGAGGTGGACTACGAGGACATGGTCCACCTCGTGCTCAGGTTCAGAAACGGCGGCATAGGCTCCCTCGTCGGGGGGATGTCCTCCGCTATAGGTACGTACGAGGGAAAGGTATTCTGTAGGAAGGGGAGCATCTTCTGGGGATGGGAAGGCCTCAGGTACAGGAAGTTCGAGGGCGAGGAGGTCCACGTCGGGGACGAGGAACTTCCCACGGAGCCCGGCGTGCGCAGGGAGCTGAGGGAGTTCGTAGAGGCGATAAGGGATGGGAAGCCCGTGACCATACCCGGGGAGGAGGGCAGGAGGGCAGTGGAGGTCGTGGAGGCGGCGTACCGTTCGGCGGAGCTTGGGCAGGAGGTCGTCCTTCCCTTGGAGGGAAGGTGAGGGTGGCCCAGATAGTCGAGCCCTTCAAGGTCATAGTTAAGGACCTCCCGGAGCCCATCGGAGCTCCGGGCGAAGTCCTGGTGCGGATGGAGAGGGTGGCCCTCTGCGGGAGCGACCTTCCGAGGTTCAGTGGGGAGGGATACAGGTTCAGAGGTAAGTATCCCCTCCTGGAGGGGCAGGCGGCCCATGAGTGCGTAGGGAGGGTGGTAGAAGGGGAGGGCTTCAGCCCGGGGGAGAGGGTGCTCGTACTTCCCCCCAAGTCCAACGGACTTTCTGAACTTCTATTCGTGCCCAAAGATAAGCTCGTCCCCCTCCCCGAGGACCTGGACCCGGACGTCTCGGTTATGGTACAACCCTTAGGCACCGTATTGCACGCCCTCAAGGGGATAGGGGACGTCCTGGGAAAGGATGTCGCCGTGGTGGGCCAGGGGCCGATGGGGCTGCTCTTCACAGCGACCCTGAGGAGGCTCGGAGCTAAGAGGGTGGTCGGAGTGGACCTGTTAGGGTACAGGCTCAAGGTCGCAAGGGAGTTGGGGGCCACCGATGTGATAGATGCATCGAGGAGGGACCCGGTCGAAGCACTCGCCGAGCTTGGCGGGGTGGACTTAGCCGTGGAGGCGACCGGAAGTCCCGAGGCCCTGGAGACATGTATCGAAGCCCTGAGGAGGGGTGGGCTTCTGGTTCAGTTCGGAGTCCCGAGGGAACCTCACGTCCCCTTCCCCTTGGACAGGTTCCTGCGGAAGGGCCTGAGGATGGCCGGGTTTCACCTGGCCTCCGCCGGGAACCCCTTGGAGCCATATATTCTTGCCAGGGACTACATAGCCTCCGGTTGGATAGATCCCTCCCCCCTCATCACCCACCACTTCGACCTGGAGCAGGTCCAAAGGGCTTATGAGATGGCGTACAGGAAGAAGGATGGGGTGGTAAAGGCTATGGTGGTGTTCTGATCTGCCCTTGTATCCCGCTCGAGCCTATTGACGGCAGTTTCCCTTTAACCGGAAGGAGGTGATGGTGAAAGCCTCATGGAAGACTGGAGGTCTCACGTTGCGTTCGACTTTGGTGGGTTTGACGGTCGTCGCCATCGTCAACATCTGGGGGCCGTTCTCGATCTACAGGCTACACTCCTCGCTCATAACGGACGATTATATGCCCTTGGCCCTGGCCTTCCTCTTCTTGGTCATCGTAGCAGGTCTGAACGTGATTCTGAAGCTGATAAACCGGAAATTTGCCCTTTCCACCTCGGAGCTTATCGTAGTGTTCATAATGGGCCTCGTGGGGGCCTCCATACCTACCTACGGCCTTACCGGCCACCTCATAGCGACCATCGCCGCTCCACACTACTTCGCCTCCCCCGAGAACCATTGGGAGGAGTACCTCCTCAGGTACATCCCGAATTGGGCCGTGCTGGACATGGGTGCCGCAAAGTACTTCTTTGAGGGCCTGCCCGAAGGAGGGGGCGTGCCCTGGAGGGCGTGGTTCGTCCCCCTCTTCTGGTGGCTCAGCTTCATAGCTGCCCTCTTCTTGGTCCTGTTCTGCATCGTGGTCATCCTGAGGAAGCAGTGGGTGGAGAAGGAGAGGCTCATATTCCCCTTGGCCCAGGTTCCCGTTCAAATGACCGAAGGCACGGAAAGCTCGCTCCTCCCATCCCTCTTCAAGAACAAGGCCTTCTGGGCTGGGTTCTCGCTCCCTGCGGTTCTGGTGGGATTCATGGTGGGAAGTTGGTTCAGCCCCCTCTTCCCGAGGTTGCAGATGCACGGCTCCAGGGTAGTATTGGGAAGCATAAGCTTCGGAAGGGAGTTTCCGACCATCAATATGGAGTTCCTCTTCCCCATAGTCGGCCTTTCCTACCTTATGAGCTTGGACGTGCTGTTGGGCATATGGTTCTTCTACTTCTTGGCGGTATTGCAGGTGGGCATCTTCAATCGAATAGGCCTCAACCTAGGTTCGGCCAAGGTATACTGTTCCTACCATCCCCCCATAGGATGGCAGAGCGCGGGGGCCATGGTCTTCATGGTGCTGTGGGGGTTATGGATGGCGAGGGGGCACATAAGGGATGTCCTCAGGAAGGCCTTTAAGGGGGACCCAAGTGTGGACGACTCCAGGGAGCTACTCTCCTACAGGACGGCCGTCTTCGGGCTCATATTAGGGCTTGTCTACATATATGCATGGCTCTATAGGCTCGGGATGGAGCCCAAATTCCTCTTAGTGTTCGTGCCCGTAGCCATAATCTTCTACATAGGCGTCGCAAGGATCGTCGCGGAGGGGGGACTGGTGTACATAAGGGCACCTCAGGTTCCCCAGGTCACCGCGAGCTACATTCTTGGCACCCAGGCTCTTTCCCCCACTACCATGGCGGCCATAGCCCTTTCCTATACGGCCATAGTTGAGATAAAGGCCCACTTCGTATCGGCCGCCGCCCACACCTCGAAGCTCGCGGATATGATAAAGCTCCACAGAAAGGGCGTGCTCACGGCCGTGGTTTTGGCCTTACTCGTGGCGCTTTCTGTATCCATATGGTACACCGTCTCCCTGGGGTACCGCTACGGGGCATATAACTACGGGAGGTTCATGTTCAGGGCGGGGGCGACCCTCCCCTACGAAAACTCGGTCAACGATATGCTCAACCCTTACGACACGGACTGGAGGAGGCTCGGGTTCTTCGCCGTGGGCATGATCGCTATGGCCGCTATGACCTTCATGAGGTACAGGTTCGTCTGGTGGCCCGTCCATCCCTTGGGTTACACGGTGGCATCGACCTTGCCCGTGATGGAGACGGCGTTCTCCATATTCCTGGCCTGGATGGTCAAGCTCATGATCCTCAGGGTGGGAGGGGTCTCCCTTTACAGGAAGGCCCTTCCGTTCTTCGTAGGGCTCATACTCGGCCACTTCTTCGCAGCAGGGATAGCCAACTTCATAGACTGGAAGTGGTTCTTCGGACAGGGTCACGAAATAAGCGGATGGTAGGAATCCTTCTGTCGCTCTGCCTTTGGCCTACGGGTGCATCCCCCGAAGATATAACTCGGGGCGACCGCTTGCTCTACGAGCGGAGGTACAAAGAGGCCATAGCTTTCTGGAAGGAAGCCTTGAAGAGGACACCGGAAGATGTGGAGCTTCTTCTAAGGCTCGGCGTCGCCCTCTCACTGAAGGGGGACTATGTGGAGGCTGAGGGGACCTTCAAGCGGGCGCTGCAGATAAAGCCCGAGGATCCGAAGCTAACCTATAACCTCGGGCTTATGTATATAAGATGGGGGAAGGACGAGGAGGCGCTGAGGTATCTAGAAAGGACCTTGAAGCTCGCGGATTGGTATCCTGAAGCTAACTACCACATAGGGCTCCTCTACGAAAAGAGAGGACTTAAGGACGAGGCTTTGAAGTTCTACCTTAGGGAGGTGAACGAAAATCCTGCCTGTGTCGGGGCGTGGAGGAGGATATTCGCCCTTAGGGACCTGGAGGGACCAAGACGTGGGGACGTCCCTACATGGGCGGTCGTGCTCGTCCTCGGCGCGGCGGGAACTCTGCTCTACCGGCTCGCAACGCGCAGGGGGGAACCTTAGGGGAGGACGATATGAGGAACGTGACGAGGAGCATAGGACTCTTCGCTCTGGCGCTCTGGCTTTCCTCGGTGACGATATTCGAACCGGGGAAGGTGACCGAGAAGGTGCTCAGGAAACTCGTGGGCAGGACGGAGGTGGAGGTTGTGGAGGCCACCCCCGGGGAGCTTCCACGAGGGGAACTTGAGGGGATAAAGAATGAGCTGAAGGCCATAGGGAAAGAGGAAGTGAGGAGGACCTTGGAGGACCTCACATCCTGGGGCTCCAGGGCTGTGGGATATCCCGGAAATCGTAAGGCCTGCGAATATATAAGGGAGAGATTTGAAGAGATGGGGCTCGAGGATGTGACGGTGGAGGAGTTCCAGGTCACCGTCCCCGTGGACGAAGGAGCTGAACTTGAGGTCCTCTCCACAGGGGAGAAGGTTCCACTTTATTGTCTATGGCCGAACGAGGTGAGGACTCCGACCCTTCCCAAGGAAGGCGTAACCGGGGAGCTTATATACGGGGGCAAGGGGGAGTTTCGGGACCTCAACGGGAAGAGGGTGGAAGGGAGCATAGTGCTTATGGACTTCGGATGTGGTCGTAACTACATAAACGCGAGGATGCTCGGGGCAAAGGCCGTGATATTCTTCGCCGGGGGCACGGTGGACAGGAAGCAGGCCGAGGACAAGTTCCTCAGGGTGCCGGTGGACATCCCCAGGTTCTGGGCGGAGGACGGGAGGAAGTTATTGAAGCTCGCTAGGTCTGGGGGATATACCGTGAGGCTCAGGGCGAAGATGGAATGGAAGAACGTGGAGACTTGGAACGTGTATGGTTACCTGCCGGGTTTGGAGGAGGGGCTCATAGTGGTCGAGGCATACTACGACGCCATGTCGGTGGTCCCCAGGCTGGCCGTAGGTGCCGATCAAGCCTGCGGAATAGTCGCCCTTCTTAAGGTGGCGGAGGTCCTAAGCCGTATGAGGCCCAGGCATTCCGTGCTCTTTTTAGCTACATCGGCCCACTTTCAGGGACTTTCGGGAATAAGCCACTTCCTGCACCGCCATTCCAGGGGTAGCCGTTACTTCAGGGATAGAATCCCGGAAGAAGAGAGGATAGATTTCAAGCTCTTCG